>NZ_JBHIOW010000005.1:16985-95602 GCF_042195725.1 Bartonella sp. AP65SXKL | reverse complement strand
GTGCATCCTCTTATGGATTGGATACTGCCTTATGAGGGTTTGGCAGTTTCCGTTGAGGGGAAGGATGCACTCTTTTTGAGGGCTGGAGTGCATCCTCTTATGGATTGGATACTGCCTTATGAGGGTTTGGCAGTTTCCGTTGAGGGGAAGGATGCACTCTTTTTAAGGCGCGGAGTGCATCCTCTTATAAATTGGATACTGCCTTTATGAGGGTTTGGCGGTATCCGTTGAGGGGAAGGATGCACTCTTTAAGGGCTGGAGTGCATCCTTTCCATGGATTGAATGCACTCTTTGGAGGCTAAAGTGCATCCATAGGGAAAGGCATATTCCATAAGAAACAGAGATAACAAAAAGATTTGTTTTTATATTTTTATTGATAGGTTGCTGTATTTGCGAGGGCTATTCATTCTTTATTCTCAATATTTAAGATGATTATGTGATAAGGGTTGTTCGTCAATACAATCGTAAAAGACGCTGATGTATTTTTATAAAAATTGAGATATTTTTGTGCCTTTTTCTTGTTTTTTTTGTGTTTACACAAGATATGCACGGCTTTTCAACAGTTTGTTTTTTTAGCTTTGCTAATGGCGATGGCGTTGGCTAAACACTTCAATTGTTTTAACTGCTTCAATACCGCCTTAAAAAACAGTGCTTTATAATATGACAAAATAAGCTGTATAACTTTTGATTCTTACGCGATGCTAGAAAAAGGGGAATGTTAGGAGAGATGTTGTCTATATTCTTAGTTTATCTCTTAAGTTAGGAAGATTAACATACTTTCCGAATCTATTTTTTATTCGGTTTGACGGTTAAAGAGCAATATCTGAATGGAATCACACTTGTCTCATGTTTTTATTCTCACGCTTTAGATTTTTTCTCATAGGGATTTTGTTTTTAATGGGGGATTTTGTTTTTTAATGGGAGTTTACGCGACTCACATAAAACAGAATGTTCTAAATAGAATATATTTGTGTTGCACATTTACCTACTTGTTTAAAAACATTATGTGATCTTATCATCACAATTATATTGGTGATTGGAGATATTGGTAAATCTGATAATGGAGAAATCTCTTGTGAAGTGGATAAGCCCTTCTTTAAATTCTCATAAGGGGAAAGCCAGCACTATCATACTATTCTCACCTCATGTGATGATAGCCTTTGGCTCTTGAGCGTGTTCATAAGAGGCATTTTGATTCTTTATCTTTGAAATCTTTGAAGTGCTTTATTTCATATGTCTCTTATGTTTGTAATGTGGAAAAGACAAGGTGTTGATTGATGCAACATGAAATAAATTTAAAATGAGAGAATCCCTATGATATCTGCGTCTCTTAATTTTATATGGATAACGGGTTTTAATATGGATAACGGGATATGATGATTATAAATCAATATGTTGTCGTGATACATCAACCTGTTGGGGGGCGATAAAGAAAGTTATCCAATAGTTAAGTCATTCTGTTATGCCGTAAAACACGGTCATTTGAGGTTTGGTGATATGAAGCAAGCTTCCTTGGATATGTTTTAAGTGTTTTTTTAAGGGCGTGGTGAATTTTTGAGACAGAGCAAGTTTCTGTTGCGCCTTGAGTTTAGTGGAAAAACCTGAATAGAAGCCAAGAGGGAATGGCAAACCAAGAGGGAAGTGTATCCAAGCTGTTTGTAAATCAGATTGAGTTAAGAATCTTTGTTCTTTAAGAATGGAACGCAAGTCAATTTGACAAAAGAATGATCTATTTTGCGGGTAAACCTTATGGAGGAATTATCACAAAGCTCATAAGGAAGTGATTTAAGACAATACAGTTATAAAAAGTACAGTCATAAAAAAAAGTCCTCCGTCGCAATCAGAGGACCAAAAAGCAGGAGAATTTTAACATTGACTCGCAGGACGTGTCAAAAAAGAATAAATTTAAAAGGCCGTACTAAATACAAAAAAATCATACTTAAAGAACCTACCATATTATGGTTAGCAGAGAATTGAAAAAATAGCAATATAAAAAATACTTTTTACAAAAAATTTTGTCATTTTGCATTAAAACTTAATACTTTTTTCAATTGAATATTTGTTTTAAGACTCGATATTAATTAAACTATATTTAAAAATATTATTATACATGCAAGCATCTTGAGAATATTCTTCAATCAAAAACGAATTAAGAGCCCCTCATGATTATAGGACTGATATGGGGGAAGGCTTTTTGTTTTTAAGAGTGTGGGGTGTATCTTAAGTATGTGTGGGGGTGAAGTATTGTCCTTTTGGGTGTGGGGGGCAAGGTAATGGAAATGGGGGCGAGAGCTGCTGGATGCTTGAGCCCGTGTGGGGGAGGTTTCTTTAGAGGGGGCGGGGCAACATGGGAGGCCGCTTAAAATGGCGAGGAGGGGGATTATTCAAAATGTTTATGGTTTGCATATCCCCAATGAAATGCGAGCAAGTCTAAACAATCTCGTAAATGATCGGCAAGGGAGTTTTGTTTGCGTTTTGAAGAACTTAATTCTTTTATCGCTTGTCCATGGCCGATAACGCGTTCAAGCAGTGAATAGCCAAGAATACCCAGTTGAACTTTGATTGTTCTTAAATGATTGGAGGCTTCTATTTGACGTTCAATAGGGTGTGTGTACCCTTGGCTACAGGAAACCTTTTCACGGGTGTAGTCAAGGCTCATGTGGAGATCGGCTTGGCTTTGACGCCAGTAAAAATAAAAACGTTCTGCCGCTTTATATTGGGCTTTGCTGAGATGTCCTTTCGCATATAAAAGGGCAATGGGATGGCTTTGTGCATTGGCAATGGCATTGATAGTGCGCGGGTTGCTGGAACTTTCTCGATGATTGGGTTTAAAATAAGGATTACGCGTTTCTACAGGGATTTCTTGCGTCTTTAAATGACCAATGTGCTTTTCTTGATTTTGATGATCAAGCGGGCAGGTTTGCGTATTTTTTTTCTGCTTATGGGTCATAGCATCTCCTTAAAAATTTTAATTTTGCTTCTCGTTTTTTAAAAAATGTTGCTTGATCTAGGCAAAAGAGGGGGGTGAGAGGAAGACATGTGTTGGAGTGTGCCGTGGGGGTATGCGCTCTTGGGGGTGACTTGGACTGTTGCGCTTGTGTGTGGGAGCCCCATGGATTTGGCTCTTGAAAAGAGGGGTGTTTTGTCGCATGGTGGATTTTCCTTGAATGACTTGATGAGGGAGGTGAGTGATGGCGCGCGGGCTTTTGTCTCTGAAGGGATTGGTGTTTAGCTGTATTGTAGCCTATGTCTCTGTGGCTGTTTATGTGGAAATGAAGGCTCTTGGGATGACGTGGGGCGTATTTTTACGAGCTGTGGCGTTTTATGGCATTCCCGGTATTTTCCTTATGTTGGGTTATGAAGTAATGCAGCGGCGTGGTGTAACGAAGGGTTTGTTCCTCAAGATGGTGTTGTTGAGCTTCATTTTGGCTGCTGTCTCTGATTTTGTTTATAAGCAAGCTGAGCATTTTGGTTTGGCTCAGGTGTGGTTTTCAAACAAGTGGGTGTTTTATGTCCTTTTGGGCTTTGTCCTTGCTCTTATTTATAGAGGGGTAAGGCGTCTTGGGTTTAGGATTTCATTCTTTGAAAAGGATTGATCTTTTGCTGCATTTTTGGCATGGTCTCTGATTTTTATTGATGAAGGAGCGGGGCGTATGGTGGTTGCGCGGGACATGTTTTTAAAGGGGCTGGCGTTTTGCTGCGTTGTTGGCATGGTCCTTGGCTTTGCTTATGAAGATGCGGGGCGACCGGCTATTACGTGGGAGGTTTTTTGGCAGGGGGTGGTGATTTCTTGCATTGCTGGAGCGACCTTTTGTTTTATTGTTGTGGGAGCAAACAGTAGAACTGTATCGTGGGGCGTGTTTTTGAAGGCTGTGGTGTTTTGCACCATTGCTGTAGTGGTTCTTGGCTTTGCTTATAAGGGAGCGAAGCGTTTTGATATATCATGGGAATTTTTAGTGATAGGAGCGGTGTTTGTTGCATTGCTGGCGCTGTCCTTGGTTTTGCTTATGAGGGTGCGGGGTAAATGGATATCGCGTGGGGTGTGGTGCTTCAAGTGGGTGGTGTTTTCTTGCATTATTGGCACTGTCGTTGGGTTGGCACATGTGGGAGTAAAGCATATGGGCTGGAGCACGCATTGGTTCTTGAACAATGGGGTTTTTGCGGGCACTATTGGACTTGTTCCTTTTTTTGCTCTGGAGGGGGTACGGTGTATGCGTGTACTGTTGGGGTGCTTAAAAAAATGAGCATTTTTCTTTCCCACGGGCGTGGTCTTTGATGTTCTTTCTGTGAGGGGTATTTGATGTCGAACGATGTGATGTTTTGGCAGTGGTTGGGGTTTTTCTGCCCTTTGGCGCTCGCCTTTGTTTCTATTTATGTGGGAATAAGGTTTTTCGGGTTTACAAGGAAGGACTTTTTTAAGGGTGGGGTGCTTGCATTCTTTGTTGGCGTGACCTCTGATTTTGTTTATGCGAAAGCTGAGCATTTTGGTTTGGCTCAGGTGTGGTTTTCAAACAAGTGGGTTTTTAACATTCTTTTTGGCGTTGTCTTTGGTCTTATCCTTGGGCTTATTTGTCTAGGGGCAAAGCGTCTTGGGTTTAGGCTTTCATTCTTTGTAAAGGATTGATCTTTTGCTGCATTTTGGGCATGGTCTTTGGTTTTGCTTATGAGGGTGCGGGGTGTATGGTGGTTGCATGGGACATGTTTTTTAAGGGGCTGGTGTTTGGTGGCGTTGTTGGAGCTGTTGTTGGGTTGGCGTATAACGGAGCCAAGCATATGGGGGGCACTGGTTTTTGATCTTTAACAATGGGGTGTTTGTGAGCAGTGTTGGATTCGTTCCTTTTTTTGTTTTGGAGGGGGTACGCTGTATGCGTGTACTGTTGGGATGGTGCTTAAAAAGAATGAGCATTTCTCTTTCCCACGGGCGTGATCTTTGATGTTCTTTCTGTGAGGGGTATTTGATGTCGAACGATGTGATGTTTTGGCTGTTGCCTTGGTTTTTCTGCTTTTTTGCTCTAGCCTTGGTTTTTCTTGATAAGATTGCCAAGCGTCGCTCTGTTACAGGTTGGATGTTTTGGAGATGGGTGGTGCTTTATGGCGCCCTTGCCACCTACCTTGGTTTTATTTATGTGGGCGTGGGCAGGCGCGCTGTTGACGGGCAGCTGCTCTTAAAGGGGGCTGTGTTTTCTTGCATTTTTGCAACTGTCCTTGGTTTGGTGCATCTGGGCGTCAAGAGCATGCCTGTTGCTTGGCAAGTGTTCTTAAAGGCGGTTATGTTTTGTTGCATGATGGGCTTTATCCTGTGGTTTGCTGCTGTGGGTGTCAGAGATATGGATAGCATAAGGGCGGTATTCTTAAAGGTTTTGCTCTTGTCTTTATTGTTAAAAGTGCTCTTGGGGTTCTTTATACGCGAGCAAAGTGATACGGTGTTACAGAGGTCGTTGCGTGCTTTGAATTTTGTGCTGTTTTTCTGCATTTTGGCACCAATTCTTTGTTTTACCCGTCTGGGAGCAGAGAATCTAGGGTTGAGCTGGCTTTGGTTCTCGAATGAGAGGGTGTTGCCCTTTATTGTTGGATTTTTTTCTCCTTTGATTTATCAGGGTGTAAGGCGTGCGCGTGTTCTATGGGCTTGGTTCTTAAAGTAGGGTGTGTTTTTTTGTCTTATGGGTGTGATCTTTAATGGGCTTGCTGTGAGGGGTATGTGATGTCGAACGATTTGTTTTTTTTGCTGTTGTTGGTGTTTTCCTACCTTTTTATTGTTGTCGTTATTGGTACTTATAAGGTTTCCAAGCGCTTCGATATTCCGTGGTGGCGAGCGGCGTTTTATTGTATTTGTGGTGTTTCCCTCTTTTTGAAGGAAGTGCTGTTTTATTGCATTTTAGGAGTCGTCCTTTTTTTAGCTCTTTGGGGGATGGAGAATATGGACATACCATGGGGTCTCCTGTCCTTGATAGGGATCGTGTTTGCTGCACTGTTGGAGTGGTTCTTGATTTTGCATATGAGGGGGCGGCGAGATGGGGTGGTGACGCGTTGTTTGTGGTTATTGAAGGGGGTGGTGTTTTGCGCCGTTGTTGGAGCGACCTTTTTTTGTTTGCGTTTGGGAGCAGAAAATCTAGGGTTGAGCAGGCTTTGGTTCGCGAAGGATTGGGTGTTTTTCATCATTTGTGGATTGATCCTTCCTGTTGTTTCTGTGGGAGCAAGACGTGCGCGTTTGAAAGCGGAGGCGTTTTTAAAGAGAGTGGGGTTTATAGGGCATTACAGATAACGTCGAGGGAATGATTGTTCAAAAGAACAGCGATAGCGATAAGTTTGGGGATCAAACCAAAGCCCTATTTTGCCTTCAAAATCACCAGAACGTTGTTTGGCAATATTCATAATGACACCTGGGCGTTTGGCTAAATCTGCTTTTTCTTGTGCGAGAGAGGCGGCAAAGATTTTATCTTCCAACGACCGATTGCGCCAAATGGTGATGATGTTAAAGGCATTGGCACCAATTTCTGAGGCGCCTTTAATGTCCTCTGTGCTGGGGATATCTTTATCCAGACCGCCTTTGCGGGCATGGGCGACAAGGTGGATGTGCACACTGTTTAAAACAGCCCAATCAACCATTTTATAAACGGCTTGTTCTTGTCTTGCATAATCATCAGAGGCAATGCCAAGCCGCATCAAACTGTCGATGATAAATTGATCGCAGCCATAGCGCGCACGACAATAGTCAAAGACTTCAAGCAAGGTGTCAACGCTCGATTTGCCAACATGTTCATAAAGAATAAGCCCTTCGTCTAAAAAATGAAGAATCCGTTCAATCGTCTCTTTTGTAGGCTGTTCTAAGCCGCCCGTTTGTTTGGTTAAACGGCGAAGCGATTGTTCTCCTTTCATTTCTAGAGACGCTAAGCAAAGGCGACTCTTTTGTGCAATCCAATGGGGAATACAATCTGATAATAATTGGCTTTTACCTGCACCACTCGCACCGCTCCAGAGCGTTAATTCTGCTGGGCGGAAATGCAATTTGTCCTTCAGTTTAGGATAGGGAACCGTATAACCAAGATGTTTTTCAGGCTCTGGCCAAAAAAGCCCAATCACTTGATCTTTATAGTCTGAGGCGCGCCGTAAACCTTCTGGTGCAAAGCTTTGTGCTGAGGAAAAGGCGGCTTTTATGGTGGCTTTATCAATCCCTGCGGTTAAACAGTCATTGGCATCTTTAAGGGGTAAACGGACACGGTAGCAACGGTGGCGTCCAAGCCTGCTGGCAATCTCACGGGCTGCTTCTTCTCCGGGCGGATCCATATCGGTGGCTAAAAAAATCGTTTCAAAAGATTCTAAATGATCAAATTCATTTTCAATCCAGTTGTGTTTTCCTCCACCGCCTCCTCCAAAGGGAACAGAAACCGCCGGATATCCATAGGCGGCTAAGGATAGCGCATCAATTTCTCCTTCAGTGATAACAATGGTACGGTTTGTTGAAGAAAGAATGGGAAATGGCGCCTGTTGGGGGGTGTGTGTGGGTGCCTGTTGGTGTGTGTGTGTGGAGGTGGGGTTGATTGAGGGTACCTGCTGAGGTGTGTTTTGGGGCGCCTGTGTGGAGGCGTGGTTGGTTGAGGCGGTGTTTTGGGATGCCTGTGTGGAGGGGTGGTTGGTTGAGGTGGTGTTTTGGGATGCCTTTGTGGAGGTGGGGTTGATTGAGGTGGTGTTTTGGGGCGCCTGCGTGGAGGGGTGGTTGGTTGAGGCGGTGTTTTGGGATGCCTGCGTGGAGGCGTGGTTGGTTGAGGGTACCTGTTGGGATGTGTGTTGGAATACTTGCTGAGGTGTGTGCTGGGTCGCCTGCTGGGATGTGTGCGTGGAGGCGTGGTTGGTTGAGGGTACCTGCTGAGGTGTGTGTTGGGGTGCCTGCTGGGGCACCTGCGTGGAGGGGTGGTTGGTTGAGGTGGTGTTTTGGGATGCCTGTGTAGAGGCGGGGTTGGTTGAGGGTACCTGCTGAGGTGCGTGCGTGGGTGCCTGCTGGGGTGTGTGCGGGGATGCCTGTGTGGAGGTGAGGTTAGTTGAGGCGGTGTTTTGGGGCGCCTGTGTGGAGGCGTGGTTGGTTGAGGGTACCTGCTGGGGCGCCTGCGTGGAGGTGAGGTTAGTTGAGGCAGTGTTTTGGGGCGCCTGTGTGGAGGCGTGGTTGGTTGAGGGTATCTGCTGAGGTGTGTGTTGGGGTGCCTGCTGGGGCGCCTGCGTGGAGGTGAGGTTAGTTGAGGCAGTGTTTTGGGGCGCTTGTGTGGAGGCGGGGTTGGTTGAGGGTACCTGCTGAGGTGTGTGTTGGGATGCCTGCTGAGGTGCGTGCGTGGGTGCCTGCTGGGGGGTGTGCGGGGATGCCTGTGTAGAGGCGGGGTTGGTTGAGGCGGTGTTTTGGGGTGCCTGCTGGGATGTGTGCGTGGAGGTGTGGTTTGTGGGGTAAAGAGCTTGCCAACCAAATAAAATCGGTTCACATTGGGAGGCTGTTGGTTTGGTTTTTGCTCCCGTTTGCGCAAGCCGTTCTTTGACTAAAGCAAGGGTGCCGTCGGGTTTATAAAAGGGGAAAATGATTTTTTTGCCATTTTCTCCTATGCGGTAACGCTTTATAATCTCTAAAGGAATGTGGCGTTCTTTGTGGAGATAGGTTTTTACAAGATTTTGCGGGCTCTGCCCTTTAGGAACCGGTGGACGGCGATAGGAACGATGGGGTGCCATAAAGGGTTTGGGGCGTGTCAGATTGAGAGCCGCGCGTGCTTCTTCTAAAGCTTGAGAGAGACTAATGCCTTTGACTTCACACCAAAGGTCTAAAAGATCTCCTCCAATGCCTTCTGCAAAATCATACCAAAGTCCTGCTTTACTACCACTCAAGCAAATCGATAAACTTTGACCAGCTTCACCACGTGTGTTGCCTACAATCCAATTGTTGCCTCGTTTGTGCCCTTGGGGAAGAAGCATTTCTGCTATTTTATCGGCTTGTGAGATAAGTTTTTGTTTGATTTCAAAAATTGTGCTCATGGTCATTCGTGATATTATTGTCGTTTTTCTCAAGATGTGGGAGGTGAGGATTCTGTTTTTGCTGTTCTCGTTGTTCGATCACATGGTGAAAGGTCTTATGCTATACGGTCCTTTTTTGCGCGGGACTTGCTCTATCCTGAAAGTTTTTGAAATGGCTGTGTTGGTATCTGTTTGCCAAGGGTTTAGGAAGGTGGAGCCCTTTGAGAGGGGCGCGTTGGAAGCAGGTAGGGTGGATGATGCAAGAAGGTGGGTGGATATATCTGTGAGGGTGTGGTGCATGTTGGAGTCCTGTTTTGGGATACCTTGTTGGGGCATGTGTTGGGGTGCCTGTGTGGGAGGGGGAGTGCCAAAGAGTTTGCTTTTCATTGAAGGTTTTTGAAGCTGCTCTGTTGATGTCTGCTTGCCAAGAGCATGGGAAGTGGCGCCTTGAGAAAAAGGAGGAAAGCGGAAAGGAGGAAGGGGGTGAAAGAAGGGCGGGGTGGATATGTCTGTGAGGGTGTGGTGCATGTTGGAGTGTCCTGTTGGGGGGGTGGGGCATGAGTTGGGGTGCCTGTGTGGAGGGGTGTTTTGTTACCAAAGAGTTTGCTTTTCATTGAAGTTTTTTGAAGCTGCTCTGTTGATGTCTGTTTGCCAAGAGCATGGGAAGTGGCGCCTTGGGAAAAGGAGGAAGGTGGAAAGGAGGAAGGGGGTGAAAGAAGGGCGGGGTGGATATGCCTGAGGGGGTGGTGCATGCTGGAGTCCTGGTGTATTGGGGTGCATGTTGGGGTGTGTATGTTGGGGTGCCTGTGGGGGTCTTTTGCGTGGGGAAAACGCTTTTGTGATGAGAGCAAAATGGTCGATGTTGACGCGTTTTGCTGTGTGAATCGCCTATCCAAATGTTGTTTTGCCGCCTTTTGTTTTGTCCGATGCTGTTGTGGTTTTGAAGCATTTTTGTCCCCGCGCTTGCTTGAAAAATACGTTGTTTGTGTGATGTCAAAAATTGTCGTTATAGTTGATCAAACTGCGGTAAAGCGTGTCATTGTTCTCAGAGGTAAAAGATGAGGAGCTCCTTTGTTTTTGCTGTTCTTGCCGTTCGATCTCACGGCGAAACCAGTTGCGCCATGTGGCTTGCCAGTCTACTTTGAGAGCTTCTTTGCCGCCTTTGGCTTGCCAATAGTCGCGAAACTTCTTTTCTTGCCAATGGGCTTGGCTTTCACTCAAACCTTCTGAAACTGCCGCCTTGATGTCTGCTTGCCAATGCTCAGGAAGACGATGCCCTTTGGTAACTGAGGTTGTGGTTTTTTTGTTGGTGCAAAGCGGGATGGAGGCAGGAAGATTGCTGGGGGGAAGAGTGGTGGCGGATTTTGTTTTTTCCCCCGTGACAATTTGCGCGATAGGGGCGGGAGTGAACTCGGCTTGGGGAGCGTTTAAAGGGGAGGCGTTTTTTTGCTCCGCTTCTGCTTGGGCAGGCAAAGGGAGAGGTGAATCAAGAGCCGGTGAGGGGGATGGATGATCGCTTTGTTCAAAGTTCTCTTCGCAGGAAAAACAAGGTTCTGTCTCATCAAACAAAATTTTCTTTTCTAAAACACCGTAAGGTGTTTCCTTTTCTTCTGCCTTTTGAGCTTTTGAGTTTTGTGCAACATCTTTTGGACTTTCGTTAAGCAGTTGTTGCATCTCTGCATTGATTTTCTTGCGTTTTTTTGCCGAAGAACGACCCGCAAAGGATTTTTGTTCAAGCAATTTTTCACGCTCTTGAAAAACATTTTCGCAACGTTTGTTCCATAATCCATTGGCTAAATTTAAAATCTTACCCTCTTGGATGAGCATCTCTAAAACATTAACAAAAGTTCGCTTGTCACAACCACAAAGACGCGCTAAACGTTCTTTCGATATTTCTAAAGGTCGGCCACGGGCATACATTTCATTGAGAAGAATCGTATAGATTCCAATTTCGTGTGCGCGCATCCCACGTACACCTCCTAGAAAGTCATTTTGATACCAACAAACATATGGAAGCCTAGACGATTCATAATGAGGAGTTTCTTGTTGATTAGCGTGTTTCATACTGCAATCTACTTTCTTCTTTTTTATACATTTTTATTGATGATAAAAGCTCAAATAAGGATTTAACTTGTGTTGCTTTTGGCTCTGTTCGATGATGACTAGAGGCTTCTTTACGACGCTTATAAATGATTGGCTGTGCTTGAAGAGCATGCAAACTTACGATTTAAGATTGCGGTGATGGAAAAAATAAAGAATACCACACATTCTCAACGTACTTGCTTTTGGGCAGAAGCTTTGGAGGTGGTCTTTTATATCCGGTAGGGTGGTTAAAGTGTTTTTATGAGCTAAAAATAAAAAAAAATCCCCCTAAAAAGTAAAATTTGTTTCCTTAATTTTATCCTTTTTAGAGGATAATGCAAGCCCGTTTTATAAAAAGGACGTGTTTTTTTTTAAAGACGCGCTATATGGTGAAATTATGAATATCGATGGTTGGCGTCAAAGATTAAGAATCGCTTTGGAAAAAAGTGGGCGGTCAAAAAGATCTATCTCCCTCGCTGCCGGTAAAGGCGCGGGGTACCTTCATTCTATTCTTTCTGAAGGAAAAGAACCAACAATCGAATCTCTCTCGCGAATTTGTCACGAAATTAATATCAGTATGAATTATATTCTTTACGGGAAAGGGGCTAGCCCTGAAGATAAAGAATTTATAGAGCTTATTTCGAAACTCTCTCCGCAAGAGAGACAGGCGATTTTGACTCTTTTGCGGCGACCAATTGACGAAGCTTCAAAATAACTTCCTTCTGTGCTTTTGAGTCAAGGCGACTCCAGTGTTTTATTAATATTATGTCACTCATTTTATCTCTCCTGTGTGTTTATAATTGCAATTTTGTAAGAACAAATAGAGAACAACAAAGGGGCATGAGAGGAACAAAGAATAATAGATTTTTCTTTACATATGTCATTTGAACCCCGTAGATATTTAAAATATATCTTTTATGAAGGATAAAATGGTTGACATCTCTCCTATAGAGGATATAAGACTAACGCTATATTTAGTCTTGTCAAGACAAGGCTATGCTTTATCAACTATCTAAAGGGGGAAATCATGAAAAATATTTCATTCGTTAAAGAGGATGAAATCATTGTCGTTTTATGCGAAGAGGAAAATCCTTGTACTTATGAAGGACCAATCGACGAAATCGAAGAAGTGCTCGAACTGATTGAAGAATGTGAAACTGTTTATAGAGTTTTACGACTCGATCTGACAACTTCTCATGCTGAAGATATTACGGAACAAATCGCTGATTTTTATGTCGAAAATCATGAAATGAATGAAGAAAATACACAATTGCAGCCCTTCATTTTGAATAGTGAAGCTTATCATGCTTGTTTAAATGAAAGAGCGGCTTGCGATTATGAAGATAATCTCTATGGCTCTTATGAAAAACAGCATCGTTTACGCCCATGTGATGTCTTGACAGATTATTGGTGGTAAACATGCCAAGTTATCTCAAGACTTCGTATCAAGGGATTCCACTTTATTATGCTGGAAATATGCGGAATTTAATCAGACTCGAACCACAAAAACACAACGCTATACATTTTATATCGCAAGAGGTGGCTCAGTCTATGGCAAAAAAATTGGAGGAAGAATATTGCCGCCATGATTTTTTCGTCGTGCAGTAGCAGGGTTGAAAAAAGAATCCGCAATGATGGGCCCAAGTGCTTTTTCATTGCGGTGACAATGGTGCACGTTATGCTTTCGTTCTTGGGGGGGGGACGACTTGGGGGTGGGGAGCTTTGGGGGGGGTAGCCGATATGGAAAGGAGGGTATGAAGAAAAGAGCCCTATATATGGGGAATTGCGGACGCTTGTGTGGGGGGAAGTTGCCGGCTGGTTCATTGGGGGGGTAAG
This sequence comes from Bartonella sp. AP65SXKL, assembly GCF_042195725.1. Taxonomy (NCBI): domain Bacteria; kingdom Pseudomonadati; phylum Pseudomonadota; class Alphaproteobacteria; order Hyphomicrobiales; family Bartonellaceae; genus Bartonella; species Bartonella sp. AP65SXKL. The sequence goes on along the minus strand of NZ_JBHIOW010000005.1, from coordinate 82,699 downwards.
GCAATGGGGGGGCAGCGGGTTATCCAGTGGGGTTGGAGTGATATGAAAGCATGCTGGAGAACAAAAATGAAGGCTTAGGGGGAAGATAAGCAGCAGTACAGACAGGTTCCAACCTATAAAAAGGCACGTTCAAGGGGGGAAAGAGCTGGTTTTTGTATTTTTGCGGCACGCAAGTAGGGAGCTTGGAATGATACGTAAAGCATGCTGAAAAATGGAAGGAGGTGTTTGGCGGGGGAGGTCGTTAAAGCTTGTTTAGACATATTGGGACAACGGGGGGGCTTCTGGGTGCTTTTGTGTTGAGTGCTGGGAGAGCGCAATGATGGGCCCATGTGCTTTTTCATTGCGGTGACAATGGTGTGCGTTATGCTTTCGTTCTTGGGGGGGGGACGACTTGGGGGGCTTAGCTGATATGGAAAAGGAGGGGATGAGAAACTTGTGGGGAGGAGGGATGTTGGGGGGAAGCTTGTTGGGGAAAATGTTGGTGGTTGGCTGGTTAAGAGGGAGGACGAGTGGGGGGGAGGAGGGCTTGAAGCGTATGTAAGGCATATGCTGGAGGGGAGATATGAGGTGTGGAAAAGGGGCAGCCGTATAGCGTTGAGGAGATGTCAATCTTTAAAAAAAGTTCCGTGTAGGGGGAAGGAGTAGAGTGTTGGAGGAGGGGGGAAAGTAGAGGGCTTGGAGCGCAGGGAGTGCAAAGAGCTTGGATATGAATGTGAAAGCATGTTGGGAAATGAGGGAAGGTGTTTGAGAGGGAAGAAGAGGAAGGCGCTATGGGAGCGCGGTTCTGACCGTTTTTGTATTGAGTCTTAGGGGGGCAATGATGGGCAAGAGGTTTTTTTTTATCGGGGAGAAAATATCACGCGTTATGCTTTCGTCTAGGGAGGGCGCCGCTTGGGGGCTTAACCGATATGGAAAAGGAGGGGATGAGAAACTTGTGGGGAGGGGGATGTTGAGGGGGGCGTTTCCAACAGCTTTTGTGATTTCAGCAGCACAATATTTAAGGATGCTGTCATTCTTAGTGGGGAATGCATCTTAAAAGATATGAATGTTTCAAAGAGAATATGTTGCAAAAAAAACACCTTAAAGATGAAGGGGAGAAATACTATGCCAATCATTATCGATTGTATTCAAGGAACAGAGGAATGGCAGCAAGCGCGTAATGGTTTGATTACGGCTTCGTTGTTTGAGATGGTTATGGCACGAACAAAACAAGGGCAAAAAACGTCACGCTATCAGAGTGTGATGATGAAATTGGCGGGAGAAAGAATTACCGGAAAAACCGTTGATGAAGGGGCAACACTTTCTATGCGACGTGGGACTGAATTAGAACCAAGCGCGCGACAGCTTTATGGGAAACTGACACATACAGAACCTGAATGTATTGGCTTTGTTTTGGCTGATGATCGCGAACAAGGATTTTCCCCCGATGCTTTTGTTGGAAAAAATGGATTGTTGGAAATTAAAACAAAAAAACCTGAAATTTTAATTCCTCATTTCATGCAAAAGGGCTTTCCAGCAGAACATAAAGCACAATGTCAAGGGGGATTATGGATTTCTCAACGCGAATGGGTGGATTTAATGCTCTATTGGCCGGATATGCCCCCTTTGATTAAACGGGCTTATCGTGATGAAGCGTATATTTGCAAGCTTGAAAATGAAATTAGCCGTTTTAATGAGGCTTTGGAGAAGATGGTACAGCAAATTAAGAGTGTTGGGACAGGTTTTCATATAAGAACAGAAATTGCTTTGAAGGAGGGGGAAGAAAGGGTGCTTGGAATGAAGACAAAGCGTATGCTGGAGGGGAAAACGAGAATGAGACGGGGTGGGAAGGGATCTTGTGTAGCGTTGAGGAGAGGCAAAGTTCTATAAAAAGGAAAGAGCAGAGGGGGAAAAGAGCAAAGCATATGTTGGAGGATGGTGCCAAATAAGGGGGCGCAGGGAAGCAGGGAGCATAGCGAACTTTAGGGGACAGGAATGTGAAAGCCATGGTGGGAAAATGTGGGAAGAAAGGGTGCTTGGAGCGCATGCAAGGCGGCGCGGTATGCTGGAGGGGAAAACGAGAATGGGAGTAAGGCTAAGTGTTCAGAGGTATGGAGGCTGTGATTTTGGGTGCTTTTGTGGTGAGTGTTGGGGGGGAGCCGCAATGAAAGGGCTGAGTTGCTTTTTCATTGTGGTGACAATGGTGTACGTTATGCTTTCGTTCTTGGGGGGAGAGAGCTTTGCGGGGGCTTGGGGGATTTTCTTAGCCGATATGGAAAAGGGGGAGATACGCGGCTTTGGGAAGAGAAATGTTGGAGCGGGATGAGGAGGAAATGGTGGGGATGAAGGGGGCAGGTCGTTATCCTGTGATTTGGAGTGACACGAAAGCATGCTGGAGAACAAAAATGAGGTTTAGGGGGAAGGGAAGCAGCAGTACAGACAGGTTCCAACCTATAAAAAGGCACGTTCAAGGAGGAAAAGAGCCGGTTTTTATGTTTTTGCGGCACGCAAGTAGGGAGCTTGGAATGATACGTAAAGCATGCTGGAAAATGGAAGGAGGTGTTTGGCGGGGGAGGTCATTAAAGCTTGTTTAGACGTATTGGGACAACGGGGAGCTTCTGGGAGCTTTTGTGGGTGAGTGCTGGGGGAGTACAATGACGGGCAAGTGTTTTTTTATTGCAGAGACAATGGTGCGCGTTATGCTTTCGTTCTTGGGGGGGAGAGCTTTGCGGGGATTTTCTTAGCCGACATGGAAAAGGATGTAGGGGCATGAGAAAAAGTCTGTGTGGAGTCAAGTGGGCTTGTTGGGGAAAAGATTGGGGGGCAGGTTGTGGAAAAAAATAGAGGGGTGGAGGAAAGGGGAGAATAAGAAAAGAACGGATAGAGACATTATAATCTTTATGTTTTTCTACACTACCTTGTTATAGAAAATCAAAAATTACCACACCTTGTGAATTCACTGTGGGGCTGATCTTAAAGCTCTTCAAAAGCACTGATCAATAGATACTTCTCCATATAACTTTGATAAATGATATTAGTATGATCCCGAAGATAAATGCACCAATATTTACCAAATATCCTTTTATACTGATGAAAATTAATAACCCTATACTTATTATTCCTAGTGGTATATTCCACGTAAAAAACGAAATTATATAACACATTATAGGTATTATTCCACAAATAATGAAAATTACATTCATGATACTACCAATTACATGCTCGGTATTATCTTGTCGTCTGTTCTCTTGCTTTCTACTAATTTCAGAAGCCTTGTCATTATCTTTAAAAGTTTTATGATAGAACTGATTGTAAGCAGCTCTCTTTTGAGGATCTTTAAGAACTTCATAGGCTTCACAAATTTTTCTGAATTTTTGTTCTGCTTCGGTACTAGAATTATGATCAGGGTGGTATTGCAGAGCTAATTTACGAAAAGCAGATTTTATCTGTTTATCGTTGCATGCGTAGCTTACACCAAGAATTCCATAATAATCGTCTTCATTTACTATCATTAAATACAGCCACTTTGTGTATTGCTCTTATTTTATAAGATCGTTTAATTGATCTCTTTTGAATGTATCGACATGTGTTATTTTTATGTTAGAAATATGGTGAAAATTGTATTGAGTGGCATGGCTGTACTTGGGGCTATTGTCTCTAAATGAGAGGAGATACAGTTCAAAACGCTTAAAAATGCAGGGTGTTTTTAATATTTTAGAAATATTTTTTACAAAAATAGATTAAAAGAGAGACGATAAATCAAATGTAAAAGGGACGGCAATAATAGCCAAGGTTGTCATTATTGTAAATAAACAGGCAGGAACCTTAAATCTAAAACGCCAAAGTAAACTTATGGGAACAGACATTATCGTTGTTATTACGAGTGCTACGATAAACCATTGCAGGAATAAGTTCATTATATTAATTTCATTATTAAGACGATTTTGTTTTAGTTCTTCCTCTCAAAACACAATCGATAATAGAAAAGCCATGATAAACAGGAAATTTTCCACCTGGACAAGCGCTAACAGAAAATTGTTCAAGCTCTAACCATTTTCTTTCGCGTTCTTTTTCCAATAGCTTCTTTTTTATTTTCTGTCTTATATATTCTTTTGAAATACAATTGATCGGAGAAGTACTTCCAACAAAAAGACCATCTGTTGTACATCCACTCGTTGTATGATGCGTAAATAAAACAGCGCTTATTACGATAGCGAAGAAAATAAAGTGTTTAAACATAAGGTATTTATTGTCGTTTGTTTCTGATGAGCTTTTATAAGTCATTTCTGTTGAATAAATCAATATGTGTTATTTTGTGTTGGTAAAATACAACAAATTGTATGATAACGTTACTGTACTTTGGCACTCTGTATCTAAAGATGGCGATAGATAGTTCAAAGTGCTTGAAAATAAAAGATATCCTTTGAGAAGCACTTTTCATAAAGTTATGGAATGAATAGATCAAAGTTTATGGTAATTTTGTATACTCTATGATAACTTTGTATAAGATCTCAATTTCATGATCAAGTTTCTCAAGTTCTTTCTTGTTTTTAGCTATACGCTCTTGATATGTCTCTATGTGTTTCATAAGGTTTGAGAGATCTGTATGCTCATGAGAGTGTTTTGCTTCATTCACATGTCGCATTGCATCTATTTCTAATTCTATAAGGGTGCACAGAGTATTAAATACATGATGTCGTTTTTTGATTATATTCTGCCATTTTTTTATTATATTGACATGTTTTTCATAGAGCGGTTGCGATAACTGCCGCTTGTTTTCCAAAAAAATGTTTTTTCTATCCAGAGAATTTGGTAGAATTTTTCTTCCCACCAGCGACTTCCATTAACAAGGAAAATGCGGAAGAATCTCTCTCTTTCTGTAATTTCTTTTGAAGAGAACACTTCATTCGAATGAGTATATCCCTTTGAAGAATAAAAAAGATGCATTGTTAAAAGAGCGATAATTAAGACGCTTCTCAATAAAGACTGTTTAATTAACATTGTTTTTTATACCCTCTTAGTGCTTGATTATAGTCATTGTGAGAGGGCTTAATGGTTCTTTAGAAGTATTTTGAAAGGCGTTTTATTATCCGTTTAAAGATTTTTTAAATACTGCTTCCATTTTTCAAAAGTGCTATATCTTACGGGCGGTTTTACATCTTCTTTGGGCATCATTTTAAGGTATACCTCTCTAGCCATAACGCACATTGTTGCTGTGTTTCTAAAACGAGTGAGTTCATTGCCTATGATGAGCTGCTCTGTCTGAAGAGTTTGTTCTTTTCGACTAATGCCATTAGGGGAATCCAAAAATTTTTCTGCATACGCAAACATTGGATCATCAAAGTTTGTTTCAAACTTTGCTTGGAAGAAAATATTTTCTATATAATCCTAATCTTTCCTGTATTTCATCCCGTTAGCTTTAAAATCCTTCAGTTTTGTTGGTAAGTCGTTAAATGTAAGTGTGGGCATCGTTTTATCACCTTGCCATAAATCAAAAAAGCGTCCACAAAAAACAAGCAATATGTGATAATGTCTTAAAATATTGAATTCTGGAGGATTACGGGGCAATGTTATTAAATATTTCCAAAATTGACTTTTGTCATGGGGTATATCTACAGTTTTTTCCATATACGCTTTTAAATATTCTACCTCTTTTTTTGCTTTTTCTAATTTCTGAGAATATGCTAAAGGAGTGTAATTTTCATGGACATATTTTTGGTAAAGCCTATCGTATTCAGCAAGGTCGCTTACTTGAGTACAACCCAATAATATGAATACAGAAAAAAACGTTATAAATATTATGACGTACGTTCTGAATAATAATTTCATCATTTTAACTTTTAATGATTATCATGAATATTTAATTGATTTCTGTTAAATAAATCAATATGTGTTATTTTTGTGTTGAAAATATACGTAAAAACGTATTTAATAAAAATGGTTATAATGATCATAATGTGTCTAAATAAAGGTGTGGTACTGGCTAAAACCCCGCATATGTGGGGTTTTAGCTTATTGGAGGAGATATGACAGCAGAAAATATGCAGAATATATAAGGGGATCTGTAGACAAAATGGTTGTCCTAGGGTGGGGAGAGTAGGCAATATCCAAAATACTCCAAATGAAATATACTTGTTGTTGTACATTCACGCACTTGTTTTAATAAAGATATCTCGCTCTAAGCTCATTTCACAGCCATTTTATGCCGGCGTTCATAAATTTCATACTGGCGCTTGTGAATAATATCGTGAGGGGTATAACGGTCAAGCCCCGTAAATTATAAACCCCAGAGGTTATAAAACCCTGTAGATTATAAACATTGCGCACCCTATCTTACTTTATGAAAAAGTAAGTTGGTACTATTGGGGGCCCGTTGCCAAAATTGCGGCATGGGCTGTAGCTCTTGAGACGATTCATAATCTCGTTTACTGGGAGGCTTCTTACGAAGAGATATGCTTTTCTTGGAAAGTTTCTCGCCATACGGATCTTTCTGTTTGTGAACTGTAAGCGAAGAGGAGTGATTGATTTCAATAGAATAGAGGGGGAGAGAATTTTTTGCTCTTCGGATTCTTATGCAAGAGGAATAACGCTATCTGTATCAATCAAAGTATTCGTATAAAAAAGATGCGTGTTGAAAGAGGGATGGCTTAGAACACGTGGAAAATCATAGTGTATAAAATTGGTAATGAGGGATCTTCTTTGAAACCGCGGGCTATCAATTTTCTGGTATATGGGATGTCTGGTATATGGGATTTTTGCCATATGGGAGCGTGGGGTGGCTTCTTGAAAGCTTCACTGTGGAGGGGTATCACTGTTTGTTTTTTTTCTTTTGGTAAGGGGTGGGGAGAATGGGAAAGGCGTTGAGAGGAGGTTCTGGAAATGGCTCTGTTAGATTTGTTGTAAATGACGAATAGGATCGATGAAGCTTATTCTAATTTTTACAGGGAATACTTGTGTTGCTTGAGGTGGATAGAGAGGCTAGAAAGATAAGATTATTCATTTTGGGGCGGATAAAGGTATCAATGGGATATGTTCAAACAATGAGTTTATAATAATTCATTATTGAGATTCAATTTGAATTTCAATGAGAGCCCGAAATAGTGTGAGATGTTCTTATTTCAACCCTTCTTATTCAGACGCTCTTATATTGAATCAAGTAAAATCGTTTGTTTGCATATTACAAACAGGGTGAGCTTGTGGGGAAAAATATTCAAGAAATAAAATATTGAAAAAATAAAAATGCCTATACCGTCTCAAGTGCTAAGAGCTGTTGCAATAGTGAGGCTTGGCAAAGAGAAGGATAGGGGGCAAATCTTACAGAAAGGAAAGAGGGGGAGGCAAGGAAAGGGGAGGGAGGCAAGGGGTGGGGGATATTCTTTGGGGGCGGTCAATTTCAAAAGCCGTTCGTAAGGCATTTTAGAGATTAAGCGTGGCATTGAGGCTATTGATTTTGAAGCTACTGATTTTGAGGCTATTGAAGCGCATGGTTTAAAGGATGGAGGATTTGATGAAGCCGATGAAGGTTGGGGGAAAAGATTTAGGCTTATAGGGAAGACTTATAAGGGCAAAAAGAGAGAGGCAAAAGAAGAATAAAATGGTGCTGCGAGAGAGGATTGAACTCTCGACCTCTCCCTTACCAAGGGAGTGCTCTACCACTGAGCTACCGCAGCCCTTTTCAATCTTTGCGCTGTCTTGTGCCATATTGTCAGAAAATAGGCAAGAGAACATTTGTATATTCTTGCAAGAAAACGTATCTTATGTCATGACATATGTTTCTTATATGCTTAAATATCTAAATGAGTTGCTTGGATAGAAGCTCAACACTGTTTAAAAGGTTGCGCAATGACACAAATGCATCAAAAACAAAAACAAAATGAAATTAATCATCAAGATGAAAAAGCAAAACGACGTCAAGAAAGATTGGCACAACAATTGCGTCAAAACCTGAAACGTCGAAAAGAGCAAAGCCGAAAAAGAGCACAACCAGAGCTCTAAAATGCAAAAAGCTCTAAAATGCAAAAAAATGTTTTTTAGTAAATTTTTGCAACCAAACTTCTCAATAATTTGTTCTCATAGTTAGAATGCGTTCTAAAACGATTAATAAAGCATAACTTCCCGAAGGGGGATAATCCTTTGGAAGGGCAGGCACAAAGGAAAAGAGGGAAAACACGATGGATTCTATTCAAATTGTTGGGGGAGAAAAACTTCAAGGAACAATTCCTATTTCTGGGGCAAAAAATGCTGCATTGCCTCTTATGATTGCGGCGCTGCTGACAGAAGAAACGCTCACTTTAGAAAATATTCCGCATCTGGCCGATGTTGAATTGCTTATTCGTATTCTCAATAATCATGGTGTTGGATATGCCGTTGATGGACAAGAGTTTAACGATGAATGTGTGAATTCAAGAACAATTCATTTTACGGCGCAAAAAATAGCTACAACACGGGCGCCATATGAACTGGTGAAAAAAATGCGTGCAAGCTTTTGGGTTATCGGACCTCTGCTTGCACGATGCGCAGAGGCTTATGTTTCGCTTCCTGGAGGATGCGCTATTGGAACAAGGCCTGTCGATTTTATCCTTGAGGGACTTAAAACTTTAGGCGCACAGATTACGATCGAAAATGGATATGTTCATGCAAAAGCGCTAAAGGGGTTAAAAGGTGCTCACTATCGTTTCCCTAAAGTCACTGTTGGTGGAACCCATGTGCTGCTGATGGCGGCGACAATGGCAAAGGGAACAACCACTCTTGAGAATGCGGCTTGTGAGCCAGAAGTGACAAACCTTATTCGAACCCTGAATGCTATGGGGGCTCAAATAACCGGTGAAGGAACAACAACGCTTACAATTGAAGGGGTTAAAAAACTCAACGGTGCTAGAGTACGCGTTATTGCTGATCGAATCGAAGCGGGAACATATGCAATGGCTGTTGCTATGACGGGAGGAGATGTCTTTCTTAAAAATGCAAATCCTAATCATCTCACAAAAGTGCTTAAGGTGCTCCAAAAAACAGGACTCGAGATTCAAATAGAACCTCAAGGAATTCATATTAAGCGAAATCCAAAGAACACCAAAATTATGCCCGTTGATATTAAAACAGGACCTTATCCTGCTTTTCCAACTGATCTCCAAGCGCAATTCATGGCGCTCATGACACGGGCTGAAGGAATCGCGCATATTACAGAGACGGTTTTCGAAAATCGTTTTATGCATGTTCAAGAACTCAATCGCTTAGGGGCACAGATAAAGCTTGATGGGCAGACGGCAACTGTCTATGGAACAGAGAATTTGCAAGGGGCTCCTGTCATGGCGACGGATTTGCGTGCTTCTGTTTCTCTTGTGATTGCAGCATTGGCAGCAAAGGGAGAAACAATCGTCAATCGTGTTTATCATCTTGATCGTGGATTTGAGAGATTAGAAGAAAAATTGGCTCGTTGTGGTGCAAAAATCCAACGCATCACAGTGTAAAGCTTTCAAAGATATGCTGAATGCTTTGCGCTGTGGTTGAGGGGGGGGGCGATTGCTTGGGGGCGTTTTAACACAATGTTTGCTTGTTGGGAGGGGCTGGGCTTGGGGCGCTGGGCTTGGCTGGTGCATTTTTAATGGTTTACTCTCTTGCTTGTGGAATTTTGGAGCCGTACATTCTTGATGATTTTCTCAATAGTTCTTTCAAATCTCCATCTTTCAAGGGTATGGCTTTTGTGGCTGCTGTTTTCTTTTCGGAATGGTTTTTCTTTCGTGTAAAGTTTTGCTTCTCTCACTCTTGAGGAGGCTCGTGATTATTGTCTAAGTTTCGTTCATGGCGCTCATGACGCGGGGTGCATGACACGGGCTGAAGGAATCGCGCATATTACAGAGACGGTTTTCGAAGATCGTTTTATGCATGTTCAAGAACTCAATCGCTTGAGGGCGCAAATAAAGCTTGATGGGCGAGAGGGCAACTATCTCATGGAACAGAGAATTTGCAAGGGGCTCCTGTCATGGCGACGGATTTGCGTGCTTGTTGTTTCTCTTGTGATTGCAGCCCTCTTATCTTGTTACATTGGCGGCAAAGGGGGAAACAATCGTCAATCGTGTTTATCATCTTGATCGTGGATTTGAGAGATTAGAAGAAAAATTGGCTCGTTGTGGCGCAAAAATCCAACGTATCACAGTGTAAATCTGTAAGATGTCTCTCAAAAATGGCTTTGAGAGGTTGCTTGGGGGGTGGCTGTTGTGTGGGCGGCATGCTTTCATGACACGGGGTTGAGGGAAGCGCGCATATTACAGAGACGGTTTTCGAAAATCGTTTTATGCATGTTCAAGAACTCAATCGCTTAGGGGCACAGATAAAGCTTGATGGGCAGACGGCAACTGTCTATGGAACAGAGAATTTGCAAGGGGCTCCTGTCATGGCGACGGATTTGCGTGCTTCTGTTTCTCTTGTGATTGCAGCATTGGCAGCAAAGGGAGAAACAATCGTCAATCGTGTTTATCATCTTGATCGTGGATTTGAGAGATTAGAAGAAAAATTGGCTCGTTGTGGTGCAAAAATCCAACGCATCACAGTGTAAAGCTTTCAAAGATATGCTGAATGCTTTGCGCTGTGGTTGAGGGGGGGGGCGATTGCTTGGGGGCGTTTTAACACAATGTTTGCTTGTTGGGAGGGGCTGGGCTTGGGGCGCTGGGCTTGGCTGGTGCATTTTTAATGGTTTACTCTCTTGCTTGTGGAATTTTGGAGCCGTACATTCTTGATGATTTTCTCAATAGTTCTTTCAAATCTCCATCTTTCAAGGGTATGGCTTTTGTGGCTGCTGTTTTCTTTTCGGAATGGTTTTTCTTTCGTGTAAAGTTTTGCTTCTCTCACTCTTGAGGAGGCTCGTGATTATTGTCTAAGTTTCGTTCATGGCGCTCATGACGCGGGGTGCATGACACGGGCTGAAGGAATCGCGCATATTACAGAGACGGTTTTCGAAGATCGTTTTATGCATGTTCAAGAACTCAATCGCTTGAGGGCGCAAATAAAGCTTGATGGGCGAGAGGGCAACTATCTCATGGAACAGAGAATTTGCAAGGGGCTCCTGTCATGGCGACGGATTTGCGTGCTTGTTGTTTCTCTTGTGATTGCAGCCCTCTTATCTTGTTACATTGGCGGCAAAGGGGGAAACAATCGTCAATCGTGTTTATCATCTTGATCGTGGATTTGAGAGATTAGAAGAAAAATTGGCTCGTTGTGGCGCAAAAATCCAACGTATCACAGTGTAAATCTGTAAGATGTCTCTCAAAAATGGCTTTGGGAGGGGGTGATATGTTGTTAGGTGTGCTTTTGGGAGGTGTGATCTCAAAAATAAAGGGTTATTAGTCCTCTCAATAAACGTGGGTTTTATTTCATGGTTTTGGAGTTTTTACGAGCGGGCATAAAAGTTTGAGAGGCGGGGGTGGAGCTCATAAAATAAAGACTGTTTTTAAATTTTATTGCTAATTTCATGAAATTACTTTATACCTTAAAGGGTAACTTTGGTCGTCTACGCAGCGATCAGTAGGGTCTGAAAGCCCTAAAGTTCAGTACATAAGATTAGCCTACTTTTGTAGGTATCCCGGGATTCCGGGAGTTTTTGCCATGTCCAGGTGCGATGAGCACTAAAAGCAAAAAAAGCTGACTGAACTCAGTACTTTCAGACTCCCGGAATACTTATGCGAGGGCGCTCGCAACCGGCAGGGGAGCTTGAAGTGAAAGCTAAAAATCCACACTTTAACGACATTTCGATAGGCAGAAAAATTCGCTTTAAAAGAACAATGCTTGGAATGTCGCAAAAGAAATTAGGCAGTCAGTTAGGGGTGACTTTTCAACAAATCCAAAAATATGAAAAAGGCTCTAATCGTATAGGAGCTGGGCGTTTACAGGAAATTGCTGATATTCTCAATGTTCCCATTTCTTTTTTCTATACGGATCTCTCGACAAAAGAAAATGCCTTGTATTGCTGTGATGAAGGGATCGCAAGTAAAGAAGAGCACATTCTTTTGAAAAGTTTTAGAGAGCTCAAACCTCAAAAACAGAAGGCAATTTTGTGTTTGATTGTTTCATGAGATAAAAACACTGTTTTAAATTTTATTGCTGGTCTCCAGAAATTATTTTATGAACAAGCACCAGGGTTCTCGTCGTACAGTGTGGTTGAATGGTGAAACCCAAAGCCTGAAAATCCAAGATGAAACATTGGCCTGCTTTATAAGTATCGCGAGATTCCGGGAGTTTTTGCTATGTCCAGGTGCGCTCTAGCACTAAAAGCAAAAAAGCTGACTCGGATTCAGTGTTTTTGACTCCCGGAATACCAATGCGAGGGCGCTCGCAACCGGCAGGGGAGCTTGAAGTGAAAGCTAAAAATCCACACTTTAACGATATTTCGATAGGCAGAAAAATTCGCTTTAAAAGAACAATGCTGGGAATGTCGCAAAAGAAATTAGGCAGCCAGTTAGGGGTGACTTTTCAACAAATCCAAAAATATGAAAAAGGCTCTAATCGTATAGGAGCTGGGCGTTTACAGGAAATTGCTGATATTCTCAATGTTCCCATTTCTTTTTTCTATACGGATCTCTCAACAAAAGAAAATGTCTTGTATTGCTGTGATGAAAGGATTTCAAGTAAAGAAGAGCACATCCTTTTGAAAAGTTTTAGAGAGCTCAAACCTAAAAAGCAAAAAGCAATTTTAAGATTAAATTTTCGTTAGAATCAAAAAAAGATTAAAGAGGCTCTTGCTAAATAATAAATTATTATATAAAGCTTTTTTTAGAGAAGGGGGTTAGCATTTCTCCTCCCCCCCCCCCCGCAGAAATGTCCAAATAAAACCTCCTTCTCATCGTTTTAAAAATCACGAAAAATTTTATCCTTTATCCTTTATTTTTTTTAAAAGAGTGACTTATTTGTGCTAGAAAAGTTGCTGTATTAGGCAAATTGGAGGGTGGGGTGTTTTTAGGATTTGGGAAGGGCTGGAAAAGTCGTCTTGTCAAATAGAGTTCTCAAAAGGAAATCTTGGAAAGAAACTATCAAAGGGGCGGCTTAAAAGAAGCTACCAAAAATCCGGAACTTCAGGCTTTAAATGAGGACCAATCCGTACCGCCGAGACCTTTTCTGCTAAACCGGTGCGATCTGAAATCTCAACCGCTAAACCACAAAGGGTGGCAGGACCACAGGCCGGTTCAAAACGATCTTGCTTCGTCTTATAAAGAAAACGGTGTAAGGGTTCTTCTTTATCCATTCCAAGAGAGGAGTTATAATCTCCACACATGCCTGCATCTGTTAAATAGGCGCTCCCACCTTCTAAGATCTGCGCGTCAGCCGTGGGAATATGCGTATGTGTGCCAACGATAACACTTACACGACCATCAAGAAAATGGCCAAAACATTGCTTCTCGCTTGTCGTTTCTGCGTGAAAGTCAAAAATAATCGTATCGGCTTGCTCCATCAACGAACAGGCAAGCAGAATATTTTCCGCTGTTTCAAATGGATCTTCTACTTTACACGGCATAAAAACGTTGCCCAACAGATTGGCGACAAGAACACGGGCGCCATTTTTTGCCGTAAAAACACCAGAACCTTTTCCAGGAGTTTCTTTCGAAAAATTGGCAGGGCGTAAAAAACGATCACTCTCATGGGCATACTGCAATGCTTCTTTGTGAGAAAAAGCATGATTACCTGTGGTGACAACATCAACACCGGTTATCAAAAGATCTTGATACGTTTCTTGTGTGAGACCAAAACCACCAGAGGCATTTTCACCATTTACCACAACAAAATCAAGCTGCCATTTCTCAATCAGTTGAGGAAGGTGTTCAAAAACAGCTTTACAGCCTGTGCTACCAACAATGTCACCTAAAAATAAAAAACGCATAGGCGCTTTAATCACATTTTAACATTTTAAGAAACCTTTTTCTGTAAAAATTCCTTGTACCTGTAGATCGTGTTCTGCTGCGGGAATAGAGGAAACCTCCTGACATGAAAATCCTATGCCCCATAATATCATTTGATGCCCTTGTTTTTCAAGAGCTGCAACAGCACGGTCATAGTATCCTCCTCCATAGCCAAGACGGTGACATTGACGATCAAACGCAGAAAGCGGAACAATAATATTATTGGGGGCAACAACGTCATTGTCTGCACCCGGACCAAAGGTGCCAAAACGCATGGGCTCTAAAATTGTGCTGGGCGAAAAGGCACGGAAAATCATGGTGGTGGAATCAAGAACTGCTGGTAAGGCTAAATGCCCACCGCGTAACGCTACAGCATCCAGTAAAGGACGCGGGTCAATTTCCGATTTAATGGGCCAATAGCCTGCTAAAATGAGGCGTGAAAAATCGGTTCCCTTCTTTTCAAGGTATTCAATAAAGTGGCAACAAGCACGCTGCGAAAAGAGTGCACGCTCTTCTGTTAAAAGAGCATCACGACGCGATAAACCGCTTTTGCGTTGCTGTGTGCGAAGGGATGAAGCAGATTCATAGAGGGGATTATTTGTCATTGTCTCGTCAATTATTTTATAAGATGCTGGTATTTTATCCATTGTTGGCGTTTTGTAAATCTCTGTTAGGACAAGAGTTGTGCTCATGAAAAAAAAGCATGAAAAAAGTGTGTGTTCTTTAGGGGGTATCTTGGTGCAACAAGCCGCTTTTGCGCTGCTTGCGTGCGAAGGGATGAAGCAGATTCACAGAGGGGATTATTTGTCATTGTCTCGTCAATTGTTTTATAAGATGCTGGTATTTTATCCATTGTTGGCGTTTTGTAAATCTCTGTTAGGACAAGAGTTGTGCTCATGAAAAAAAAGCATGAAAAAAGTGTGTGTTCTTTAGGGGGTATCTTGGTGCAACAAGCCGCTTTTGCGCTGCTTGCGTGCGAAGGGATGAAGCAGATTCACAGAGGGGATTATTTGTCATTGTCTCGTCAATTGTTTTATAAGATGCTGGTATTTTATCCATTGTTGGCGTTTTGTAAATCTCTGTATGGACAAGAGCTGTGCTCATGAAAAAAAAGCATGAAAAAAAGTGTGTGCTCTTTAGGGGGTATTTTGGTGCGACAAGCCGCTTTTGCGTTGCTTGCGTGCGAAGGGGCGAAGCAGATTCACAGAGGGGATTATTTTGTAAGTGCTGTCTGTTTTATAAAATAAAGCTTATCGTAATTTTTATTTCTTGAAAAGAGAGTATCGTCATTGGTCTTATGTAAAAGGACGCTCTCAATTTTAGCTGGAAAAATTTGATGTAAAAAAGTTATATAAATAAAGGGTGATCCACAACAGCCGATGGAAAAAGCTGATCCCGGGAACCTATACAAATAGGTGGGCGCCATATGAAAAAGCCCACGGGCTTGATCAGGGACAGCTCCCTTGGAGATCATTAAGGTCTCAGGAATACGTTATTTCCTGTCGAGAAGCGCAGAACACCCTCCTTAATATAAAACAATTTCAGAGTTTCTGCTAGAGATAAAATAACCTCGCTCTCTTCTTTTTCATAAAGTATTTCAGGAGAGATTGATGATATTGTCGGTGGTTGCTCGAAATGGCTGTATGATGGATGGCTTATTCAAAGTAAAAAAGCAAAAAATATGAGTGGGGGTGGGTGTTTGAGTGACGTAGAACGGTTTATTGCCAATCGCTTGATTTTTATGTTTCGGGGGGAATGTTTCTGGGAGCTTTGAAGGGGAAATATTTTTTATTTAAGGATGTTTGTTGAATTGATATTGCTTCTTTGAAGTTTTTTCCTTGTAGGGAATATTTCAGTGCTGTTTTATCAACTTTGAGGGCAAATTGTGAACGCTTTTCGTTTCTATGATTTTCTAAGTGTAAAAAGGTATCTCCAATCATGGGGTGAAGGCTATGAGAGTGTTCGTGAAGAGCGAAATATAGTAAAAGATAAATATTTTTTGTCTTTAGAATGAAGCAAACACAATAAAGAGGTGATAAAATCTAAAAAGGGAGGAAACATGAGACTTATCAACTTTAGAAAATTATATACTTTTACTTTCAAGGCGACAATTAAAGAACCTGTTAAGCCCTATATGGTTTCAATTGTTAATGTTGAAGATCTAACAGATATCACTGTTTTTACAATAAACGATGGTGATCCTGTTAGACTTTTTTTAGAATTTGTGAAAAAAATAGAAAACAGTACAAGATTTTATGCTTATAACCTAAACTATGATTATGCTATTATTCGATCTTGGTGTCATTTTAATCAAAATGATCTTATAACACCTAAATTTTATGATTTTATCTCGCAAAATGCTAGAGTTCTTAGATCGGAACTTGCATTTCAATCAAATAAATCAAAAAGAGTTTATCTATTCGATTCATTAGAGTTATTTTTAGTTCCTTTGCAAGACATAATAACAGCTTTTACCGATTTAAAACAAAGTGAATCTTCTCTCTTTGAGTGCATTGATGATGTTATTATTCATCAAAATGATATCGATTGCTGTGTGAATGAAAGCAAGGGATTAGCCATTGCTCTCAAAAAAAGACTCCAATGGGGAAGAAATAAAATGACTTTTGCAGCTGATGCTAAAGCTGTATGGTCAGAAAAAATGTTTAAAAAATTTACAAAAATTAAAGCAGAAACATATTTATTCCCATCTTTAGAAGAAGGTGATGATTATATTTTTAGAAAAGCAAATGACGGTGGTTTTTGTTTTTTTAATAGATATATGGGTAAATTCATAAATAAAGAAATTGAAATTTATGATGTCAATAGTATGGGCCCTGCTATGATGTTAAAACAATTACCTATAGGGGCACCTCTTTATAAAAAAGGTAAAATTGAAACTAATGACTTACACCCTCTAGGTCTTCAAAGATTTTATATAAATTCAGCAGAATTAAGAGAAAACAAAATACCTATTTTAAATAATAACACACAATCATCATCTGGGGGTGTTGAATATTTACAAATTTTATCTGAACACGAATGTGAACATAAAAAAATATTCATGTTAACATTACAAGAATTTGAATTGTTTAAACAATCTTATCACTACCAAAATTTGGAATTATTAGATGGTTATCTCTTTCAAGCAAGAGATGACCTTTTTACTGATTATATTGATGAATTTTTTGAATTGAAAAATTCTTCAGATAAAACAATCAGCAGAATAGGAAAAATGTTTCTTAATTCATTATGTGGAAAAATGGCTGAACGTCCTCATAGAATTAAAAGATATATCGAATTTGAAAATGATGTTCTTAGATTTATTTGGGGTGAAACAATATTCCAAAAATGTGGTTATTTGCCAATTTCTTTATTTGCTGGAAGTTATGCTCGTATGTTTTTAATTGAGTCTATTTACAAAATTGGACTTGAAAATTTTATCTATTGTGACACTGATAGTATCCATTGTTTCAAAACTGAAAATGCTAAAAAATTAGATATTCATCCCTCTAAAATAGGGGCTTGGAAATTAGAAAATAAAAAGAAAATTATAGCAGCTAAATATTTAGCTCGTCGTCGGTATTGTTTGCAATTTGAAGATAATACCTTTCAAGCAGTTTGCCCATATATACCTTCTGACAAATTAACGCCTCATATCAAGTCATTGGATGATTTTCAACTTGGTAAAAGCGTTAAAATGACAGATTTTAAAATGGGTGTTGGTGGTCTATACCCAATAGAAAGATTTGTTCCAATTTAAAGGAAAATAGGAAAGTGACTATACTGGGAGATGAAAACGTGCATAGAAAGTCGTGATGGTATCAAATTTTATCCTGTTATGGCGTAACATACTGTTATTTACTGGCAATATAAGGTTGCTATCCTTGATAGGTTCAATGTTTTTATGTGTGTGGTCAATGTCCTTAAGTTTAAGAAAATCCCATATGTGGGAAACCAAGTGAAGTCTACTAGAATTCGGATTGTTTACAGTCCGAAGTGGGTTAAGAGACTTCGTGCTTTAAGGTGTGGGGAGGATATGCATTGGCAATCGCTTGATTTTTATGTTTCGGGGGGAATGTTTCGGGGAGCTTTGAAGGGGAAATATTTCTTATTCAAGAATGTTTGTTTAACTGACGTTGCGTCTTTGAAGTTTTTTCCTTGTAGGGAATATTTCAGTGCTGTTTTATCAACTTTGAGGGGGGGAGAGAGCCGATATGGTATGTGCTGCTATGGTTTTATAAAAATAAAAAAAAAGACGATGACTATTTATCAGAGGGGCTAAGCGATGTTTTAAGCTTTTTTCAAAAAATATTTTTTGAGGATCGTGTTTTATCATCTTTTTATCCATGATGGAGGGATAGTGAAAAAAAGAGGCGGTGTGAAGAGAACGCAGGCGTGCAGCGTTTTTTTGCTATGAGAGAAATTCTGAAGGAAGTATATTGGAAGTGTTTGGACCCTGCCTTCAATACAAAAAAGGTCCAAATTCAAAAAAGACATTGTCAATTGCTTGGGGGGGAATTTCTTGGGATGGTATTTGATGGCGTGTGCAGGGACTGAGTTTATTGAGTGGAATGTGAAGCCGGCTTGCGTCTTATATAGATTTGAAAGGATGTCGTAAAGTGTCTTGTTCTTGAATGGTTTTAAAGAGCTTGGGGTGATTGTTCGTCTAACAGAGCTTGCACGCGCTTTTGAATCCTGCGCATTTGTGGATAGTAATCCAATGCTGTTTCATAAGCTTTAAGAGCAAGTTTGGGACGCTCCGTTGCTTCCATGACAACGCCAAGTTCAAAAAAAGCACTATAATTGCGCGGCTCAAGTTCAAGAGCATGGTTGAGATCAAGCAGGGCAAGTTTGAAATCGTTCAGTTGAATGTGAATCCAAGCACGCCTTACCCAAGCTTCAGCATGAGTAGGTAAAAGTGCAAGAGCATTATCAATATAATCAAGAGCAAGTCCATAATCGTCGCTGTTGAGTGCATTTTCAGCCCATGACATTAAAAGATCAATCGTCTCACTCCCCGATTGGGACCATAAATGTTGAAGTTGTTGACTGATCTTTTTCGCTTTAGCAACATCAGCACAATATTTCAATTCTTTGAGTAAACGTGAAATTTCTGCTTCTTTGCGTTGCTTAACTCTGTCAACATGGGAAAGCTGCTCTTTGTCAAGATCTTCAAGAATAACCGCCGAGGAATCAGAATCGGAGGGCGTTGAGGAAGGGGGAGGAGAATTGGGAATAAGATCATCTAATGGTAAAAGCGATTGTGGAGAAGGCCGATCTTCAGGAAGAGAAGGAGGATTTTGCCCATAGCTCGAGGGAACAAAACAAAAAACACCAACAAAAAAAAGAAAAAACGCACGCTGAAAAATACAGAAAAAACGCAGCTGAAAAAATCGAAAGGCTTTTAAAAAAATAAAAGAATCCATAAAAACAAGCCCCCAAAAGATAAATCACCAAATATTATCAAATACTAGACTTGTAATCAACGGACTTATAACCAAAAAAACGCAAAAAAATTTTTTAAGCCTACAATTAAAGTAGGCATAAAAACATTGATCCTAAAGAAATTAGTCCTAAAAGAATTAGCCCTGACGTGCTCTAAAACGTGGGTTCGTTTTATTAAGAATATAAACACGACCCTTACGACGCACCAAACGATTGTTACGGTGGCGCTCTTTTAGTGCTTTAAGCGAATTTTTAATTTTCATCATATTCACCGTTTAAATAGTTTACGTAACACAATACTATAATACAATATTAAAACACGAAAATACAATATTACAACCCCAATAGACTGCTTACTCTATGAGCATTGCATTGCGATATCGTACTTGCATGATAACATCACACGATACACTTTTTCACTGTGATCACAAAAAGAAAAGCGCACTCTTAAGGTACGCATTAACCACTTCATTAGCACAACGATAAGTGAAAATTGCAAAAAAGTAAGAGAGATTTAACAAGAAGTCTTATTCTTGTCAAGGGTATATCCCTTACAAATTCCTTAGGGTGTGTTAATGGTTGCCTTGAAGGTAAAAATTTTCTCGTAAAAAAAAAGGACATAAAAAAGCACAAAGAGTGGAAAAAAGTAAAAGCTTCCTATTTGTGAGAAAATAATCCTGTTTTTTCGTAAAATATCATCGTTTAGTAAGGCTCATGTAAAATTTATAACATGAGGTGTTTTTTGTTCGTGTGTGAGGATATTCTTAAGGCTTATTCTTAAAACCTAAAAAATAAACCGCATGATGATGACGAAGATGATGAATTGATAAGGATAAATTTCTATTGTTCAGAGAAAACATAGTAAAATAAGAGTTTCGCATAGTCTTAAGGTTTTCTCATTGCAAATCTGTGTATCTTTAAGCATAGCATTCGCTGCTTGCATATCACAAGCGGGATTGATCTATGGTAAAGATACTTGAAGATAAGGAATAAAACGGTCTTTTATGAATGCTTTCAAATGCTAAGAGTGTTGTAACATTGGAGACTGGCAAAGCGGTATGATGAGGTTGGCGTTTACGCTTCATAAGTTTAAAGAGGGTGGTGCACTATGAATGTTTAAGTTATTATCGAGAGTTTTTATGCTCTATGACCGGGGCTGCTGTTGTGAAGTGGTGGCAATGTGCATTGGCCAAGTGTTTCTTTAAAACAAGTGCGTAAATTGGCAACACAAGTGTCTTCTGTTTGAGGCTTTTTATTTTACGTGAGGGGTGAGAGGATGTTTGGTTTGGGAATGGATAAGCTTAGTGCTGTAATCATATCCTGTAATTATATCTTTGACGTGGAGATCAGGGACGGAGCGGAGCGCTCGGTACTTTTAATGAGGGATTAAATCTGTGCTGTTAGAGTGAAAGATTATGCATAAATTTCTCTTTTAAGGCAATAGTTTATGATTTTTTGCAACCCTATTATTTCTACGTGGGTGGAGTGCTGGATATTGTCAAACGGAGGGGGAATTCAAATTATCCGGTGAGGGAACCAGTATAGTGAGAATATACTTTGGCTCTTGAATGTGGATAGTTTGAATTCCTTTTAATATCCATGCTGTAGAAAAATTTGACCTTCCCAAGGGTGGTCTATGATGATGTTTATTGAAAGAGTGAAAGGTTCACATTGTCTGGCGATAAACGTAATAAAAGCATGTCATAATACCAATTTATATACATGTTGCAAATGCCAAAGAGAGCTGACGTAATGATCATTGGTATCCCGATCGATAGGGGTAATGACTCTCTTCCTACTGCGAGGTATGTTAGACAAAGAATTCCTGCCATTAATAAAAAGCCTATCGCTAGGATTTTCGTTACGAAAACAATGGGTTTACGAAAAGTTAAAAGAAAAAGGAACAACATATGTCTAAATGGACTCCTTTACGTTTTTGGGGAGGAACAGACTGTGCCTCATTTAAAGTTGCTTCCTTATTTTCATTGTTTTCATCTTTGAGTTTGTTTGAAGAGATACCCTCCATTATTTTCCCCTTTTGTATGGTATTTTTGCTATAAAAAGATCTAAGTTTATGCTGAACGTTAATCACATATTAAGATAAGATACAAGCGAAATTATTTTATTATTGTTAGAAGTGAAGTATTTTTTCGCATAATGAGCGTTTTAAAGGCAATGATAGTGTTAAAATAATAGTATTAAAAAGTATAGTTTAGCTTTATCAGGATAATAAAATAAACATTTATATTTATAAATTATTAGGTGCTCTTGAAATAAGCTTGGATTGAGAAAAATTGTGGGAACTTCATGAAGCGCTGGTCTGTTGGGGGTGACGAATGTCATTGCTGAGCAGGATTAGAGAGTTACAGACAATCTCTTATGGGTGGTTAAGAATATGCGTAAACAAAGTGCGTTTACGATAAGGGGAGTTCATAAAGAATTGTGCGAGATGCAATAAAAAGATGCCATAAAATCAATGCGCATTATACGGTGGTGATGTGCCTTATAATTCATTATCTTAACAGGATTAAAAGGTGAGAAAATTGATGCACTAAAAAAGGGGAGGGTTTTGTGAGAGAAGAAAAATTGATCTGAAAAGAAGAAACTTAAGCCTTTGGGGAGAAGTTCAGGAAACCTTTTCGAGGAATGTGTTGGGGGGAATTAACGAAAGGAGAAAATCTTCTATCCGTTGAAGGAAAAAGAGAGAGGAGAAAAAGAAGAAAGTTGCTATGCTGGAGGGGGCTATCGTCTGGCTGATATTGGGCCGAATTCTCGAGAGTTGTTTGGGGAGAGTAATACGTTTTACCTCTTTGCAGCGATTTTATGGAAAACAAAACGATGCTTTTGTGAAAATGCTTTTGTGAAAAAATGAACATAAGAAGAGAAGCTAGAGACAATAAAAGCGCAATCATGGGGATTGGTATCTATGGGGTGCAATAGATCAGTCTATTTCTTAAAGATTGGCATTAAAAGAAAAATGAAGGGGCTGCGTATGTTATAGGGGAATATTTATGCTGTGGGAGGTGGAGGGGTAGTGAAGTTGGGGGCTGGTGGATTGTTTTTAGCCGTGGGGGGATATTTTTGAGAAAAGGAAGGGGAGAAGAGCTAGGGGGTGGAGTTGAAGGGTTGGGAGCGCTTGTTGTACTGCTTGGATATCGGTGTGTGGGGGAGAGGTTGTTTTTGAGGGCGGATGAGATGTTCGTGTAGGATGAAGCGGTTTGGAGGGGGAAGAGGTGATGTTTTTAAGAGAGAAGGAGCTTGTAGGAGGGCTTCACGCCCTTTCAGGGGAGAATTAAAAGGTTAGGGGCGCTTTTGAAGCCGATGGATATCGGTGTGGGGGGAGAGGTTGTTTTTTCAGTTCATTTAGGGGGAAAGTGTGAAAAAGTATTTGTATATATGTGGGCTTAAGATTTGTTGGCTGGTCCCAGTAATTGGATGATATGCCCCATTTTGCGGTTGGGGTGAACAGTGCTTTTGCCATATAAATGGATCGAGGTGCGCTCTTGCTTCAGAAAATATTTTAACGTGCTAAAATTGTTACCAAGAAGATTGGTCATTTGGCAATCGCTATGGCGATAGGGACTGCCTAAGGGAAGTCCGCAAATAGCACGGATATGCTGTTCAAATTGTGAAGTTATGCATGCCTTTTGTGTCCAATGACCAGAATTATGGACACGCGGTGCTAATTCATTCACTAAAAGATGACCATTCGTTAAGACAAAAAGTTCAATACAAAGAACACCAACATAATCGAGGGCATCCATGACTGTTACACTGATTTCTTGAGCTGCTTTTTGCACGTCAAGTGGAATATGTGATGGAACAAAGGACTTATGAAGAATACCATTTTTGTGTTGATTTTCAGGGCAGTCATAAAAAATATGTTCTCCTTGTTTTGTACGTGCCGAAAGAACCGAAATTTCCGATAAAAAAGGGACTATTTCTTCTAAAATACAAGGCTGTTCCTGAAAAGTCCTTAAGGCTTCGTCAAGGGTTTGTTCATCTGGGTGATCAAGCTTGATCTGGTTTTTTCCGTCATAACCAAAACGACGCGTCTTTAAAAGACCACGTCCGCCTAAGGTATCAAGAGCGGAAAGAAGAGAAGAAGAATTGTCAACAGCGTGCCATAACGCGGTGCCAATCCCTTGATCACGCAAAAATTGCTTCTCAAAAAGTCGATCTTGCGTGATCTCTAATGCTTTGGAAGAAGGATAAACAGGCTTACTCTTTTCTACATATTGAACCGTTTGAAGCGAAAGATTTTCAAATTCATAGCTGACAACATCACACTGAGAAATAAAATGATCTAAAGCTGATATATCGTCATAGGAGGAAACAATATGGTTGTTTGCTGTTTGAGCGGCTGGGCAATCGGCTTCAGGGCAAAAAATAACGGTTCGAAATCCTAATTCTGCGGCCGCTATGGCGAGCATCCGCGCTAATTGTCCCCCCCCGATTAAACCAATGACGCTGCCTGGAGGTAACATGGTGTTGGCTAAGGTGGTGTTGGACGAGGTGGTGTTGGAGGGAGTGGTGTTGGACGAGGTGGTGTTGGCTGAGGTGGTGTTGAAAAACGGTGCCATTTTAAACCTCCGTTACAGGCGTTTGGGCGACATTGGCTGTTTGTTGTTGACGCCAATCTTCTAATCGTTGGGCGAGATCATGGTCATAAACGGCCATAACGGCTGCGGCTAAAAGTGCTGCATTAATTGCACCTGCTTTGCCAATTGCTAATGTGCCGACGGGTATCCCTGCTGGCATTTGCACGATTGAAAGCAAAGAATCTTGACCAGAAAGAGAGTGAGAATGCACTGGAACGCCAAAAACAGGAAGAGGAGTAAGGGCTGCTAACATACCTGGAAGATGCGCTGCACCCCCCGCACCGGCAATTAAAACTTTAAACCCTGCTTCTTTTGCTTCTTTTGCAAATTGATAAAGGCGTTCAGGAGTTCGGTGTGCTGAGACAATATGCGAACTATGAGAAATACCAAGATTCGTCAAAATATCTGCACTATGGCACATCGTTTGCCAATCCGATTGGCTCCCCATTAAAATCGCCACATCACATGATTTTTTCATCATTCTCTATCCTTTTCAAAGGTTCAATGCGATTCTTTATCATTATTTTTTTTAAAGTTTTATATTCTTTTTGCAAAGCCAATTGATGACAGAGAAACAGTTATTTTTCAAATAAGGCGGAAAGCTAAAAATTTAAAGGGGATCTCGAGAGATGAAAAACTAAAGTATTGAAGGCATGAAGCACTTCTTGTGAGGGGGGAGGGCAATGTCACGGGGTGGCGTGGGACCCATGAGGCTGTTGAGCTTGCGGTATTGTCTTTTATTTAAGATAAGAGGGAAAAATGTATTGGGGAAAAGCCATTGATTATAAGTTTTTTTTAAAAAAATGTCTTATTTTTTATTTGCTAAAATAAACAAGATCACCATATGATATAAAATCTGTTGCAATTTGAAACATTGCTTATGAGAAAAAGAGATTTTTATGTCAAAAATGTGTTGCAAAATGAGGATATTCTTTTGAGAAAAAAAGAGATGTATATCTCTCGATTTCAAAGCCTATTTATTTTGTTGTTCAAGTGATTCTTTTGTGAGTGGGGGATATAATCTTTATAGGGGATATAATCTTTATAATTGTCGATATATCTTTAACAATGGCTGATATAAGGGGAAGCGAATAATCAACGCTTTTGTGCTTTTAACGCTTTTGTTGAGATGTGCTTCTGAGCGATTATATCGTTTTTTCACTTAAATATAATGGCAATATCAATCGCGAGTGACGAATTGTGAATAATAAATCCATGGTCTCTTTTTTGCCCAATTTTGTAATATGGTGAACGCTGAAATAAATAAGAGTTAAACAACGGATGTAAAGGAGATTTAAAAGCTATGTTTCTTCCATTTTTAATCGCTTTAGGTACTGCAGTAACGACTATGTGTGGCAAAAAAAATATAAGTTATGCTTTGTGGGCAATTTTATTCGTTGTCATTCTTCTCACTTTCAATCATCACGCAACTTCTACTTTAAATTTATCTTTTTGAGAGAATAGCCATGGAACATGTTGAACAAAAAAATCCTCACTTCGTCATCTTTATGAATACGCTAGGACTCTTTGGGTTATCTATTGTCTTGGTGGTGGCTTTTTATTATCAATTGGTAAAGTTTGAGTTACCTTGTCCCCTTTGTTTGCTGCAGCGCGTTGGATTGATGCTGGCAGGTTGTGGGTTCTTACTCAATATTCACCATAAGGTGAAAAATACCCATTATGGTATGGTTATTCTTGGTTGTATGGTAACCAGTGCTGTGGCAGCACGGCAAGTGTTTTTGCATATCACACCCGATGATTTAGGATATGGTTCAACGTTCTTTGGATTGCATTTTTATACTTGGGCTTTCATTATTTCTGTCCTTTGTATCTTTGCTGTCTCATTTGTCATGATTTTAGGCGAGTTGGCACACAAGTTCAAAGAATTTTCTCCTTTTCCAGTCTTGAGTAAAGCGGCAAGTTTCTTATTTGTGTTTTTGATTGCGGCAAATTTGATTTCTACCATACTGGAATGTGGTGGTGGGCAGTGTGCCGATGATCCTGTAAGGTATGAATTGTTATCAAATTGGTTCCCTTCACAGTCTTGAAATTTTTTAATAATCCCTCATCATAATTTTTATTGTTAAAGAGGCGGAAATATTTAAGAAACCGCTTCTTTTTTATTTATTGGGAAGACATTTTAGCAAGATTGTTCGATAATCTGATCTTTTATACCAACGCTGGCTTTTATGAGCGCTGGCGATTGATATTTTTTTAGCGAAGACTTGTATTGTGAACCTTTTATGCTGTCTTTTGAGAGAGATGAAGGGATTGATTGGCTTGGAGGCGTTTGTAGAGAAGCCCCGGACTTTTGAGCCGCGTAGGTTAAAAAGCCTCGTTTTTTAAAGGTGCATTAACGATAAAAATTTTTTGTTCTTGATTTTTCTTAACATTGTGTTAAATTGATCTTTGTATTCATTTTGGTGCTTCTAAAGCGTTTTTATTGCTTCTAGAGGGATTAATTTAAAATTTTGAAAGTTATGTGAATAATTTTCTGCAGAGGTTTGTTTATTAGAGGCAAACCTTTTTTTTTATCTAAGTTTTAGATGTTTTCTTTCAGTGTGAAGCCTTTTTTAGAAAAAGGTAAGCGTCTTGATGATGACTCTCTTCTTTATTAATATATTGATTTATAATAATAAATAACCATTTTTTTACCGTGAAGCGCGTTGCTGAATATAATAAAATTTCTCATCACCAGTTCTCTCATATTAAATCAATTAAAATTACTTGGCTTATACATCATAAGTGGTGGGGCGTGCATGTGGGTCAAAACTGTACAAGAAAGGCATGCCTTTAATGAATTATCTCTTGAACCGAAGGCTGTCTGCAACATTGGGAGCTGGCAGAGTTTTTGTGATGATGCCGGCCTTGTTCTTCCATAAGCGTAAACGTGTTTTTCCATAAGCGTAAAGATAGGGGAGGGCTGAAAGGATTTTATATACTTCATGGGGGCTTACCATTTCTTTACGGGCGGCGTTTTGCAAAATGGGTGTGATGAGCGTTGAGAGATCTTTCTTTAAAACAAGCGCGTGAATATGCAACACAAGTCTATTCCTTTTGGTGCGTTTTGTATTACGAAAAAAATTGATTTATAAGAAGGAGTTATCGTTGTGGATGTTGAACGAGAAAAACGAAAAGCTTCTCTCATTTCAAACTTTCTTATAGTCAATTAATTAAATGTGCTCTTCTACGTTACAAAAAAGCACTGGGTGTAAATAAAAATTCTTTTAAAAGTCGTAAAATGCTTCTTATGCACTCTTTTGATCGCTAGAATTTGTCGAAAAATTTTATGCTGCTCAATACAATAATAGGGCGGTTTATATCTATGATTTAAGTGAAAATAGGGGGAGTTAGATGAAAAGGGAGGTGAGATTTTAATGACAGTTGTTGAAAACGTTATTGTGTAATGCATTTTTTACAGATTTTCTGCTTTCTGTAAATATGTAAAAGCGTAAAAACGGAAATGTGCAAAAAAGGAAGCTGGGACTTTATGCGTGGTGTATGATTTTATCATGGCATGGAATGTGGAGAGAAGATTGGGGGGATGAAGAGGTGGGTGTGTTGACGAGAGAGGAAAGAGGGGGTGGGGATGAAGAGTCTTATGAAGGGGGGAAGCTTGAATGAAGAGGTGGGGGTGTTGAGGAGAGAGGGTGTGGGGAAAGTTGTTTTTGAAGTGGGATTGACCGGTGCTTTGCGTGATCTTACTTTAGGGTGGTGAAGGGGCAATAATATTTTAAAATAGGAGGTATCTGTCGCGTTTGATGCAACATTATCCTTTGTGGTGTCGTGATCTGAAATCAGCAGGGGAATTGGCTAGAGTAAGAAGCTGTATTGTTGACAAACCTATGTTTACAAAGTGATGCGGGGGGAATTTGAAAGTTTCGTTTGGCTGCTTTCTGTAAATGTGGAGAAGCATCAAAACGTTGATCCGTAAAATAAAAACGTATGTCCGTAAAATGATGCGGAGAATTTATGCTTTGTGTGCGCTTTTGCTTAATCAGAAATCAACCATAAGATTGCTTTTTGTTTTTTCGGCTGGAGCTCTCTAAAATTTTTCAAAAGTGAATGTTCTTTTTCGCTGTATGTTTCTTGATCATAGTGTGCGGCATGTGTTGAAAGATTTTCTTTTGTGGCAATATCTGCATAAAAAAAGCTTATGGGAACTTCCAGTTTTTGGGCGATTTTGAGTAAACACCCTGCGCTTACACGATTGAAGCCTTTTTCATATTTTTGGATTTGTTGGAAACTGACACCTAAATAGTTTCCTAATTCTTTTTGGGAAAGTCCCATGGCAATTCTTCTTTGACGAATTCTTTTGCCTATCAGAATGTCGATAAAATTTGGATTTTTGGTTTGCACTTCAAGCCCCCCTCCGGTTGCGAGCGCCCTCGCATTGGTATTCCGGGAGGTTGGATTCACTGAACTTAAACAGTCTCTTGTTTTTAGTGCTTAAAGCACTTGGACATAACAAAAGCCCCCGGAATTTCCGGGATAGCCATAATTGTTTATGTGTTAAGTTTTAAGGAATCCAACTCCTTATTGACCGCTGCGTAGACGACCAAAAAACACAGGCCAATTCATAAAGTAATTTCAGGAGATTGGCAAGAAAAATCAATATCCCATAAAATGGCGTGATTTGGAGGGGTGTGGAGTGCTGGTTTGAATTTGACTTAAGGGGGTATATGAATGGAATAATATTAATTGTTACTCTTTTGCTTAATCAGAAATCAGCCACAAGATTGCTTTTTGTTTTTTCGGCTGGAGCTCTCTAAAATTTTTCAAAAGTGAATGTTCTTTTTCGCTGTATGTTTCTTGATCATAGTGTGCGGCATGTGTTGAAAGATTTTCTTTTGTGGCAATATCTGCATAAAAAAAGCTTATGGGAACTTCCAGTTTTTGGGCGATTTTGAGTAAACACCCTGCGCTTACACGATTGAAGCCTTTTTCATATTTTTGGATTTGTTGGAAACTGACACCTAAATAGCTTCCTAATTCTTTTTGGGAAAGTCCCATGGAAATGCGTCTATGACGAATTCTTTTGCCTATCAGAATATCGATAAAATTTGGATTTTTGGTTTGCACTTCAAGCCCCCTCCGGTTGCGAGCGCCCTCGCATTGGTATTCCGGGAGTCTAAAAGTACTGAGCTTAATCAGCTTTTTGCTTTTAGTGCTTAAAGCACCTGGATATAGCAAAATCTCCCGGAATTCCGGGACACCCACAAGAGTGGGCTCATTTTACGCTAGAGCTTAGGGTTTTTGAATCCCTCTTGATCGCTGCGTAGACGATCAAAATGTCTTTTAAGTGATAAAGTAATTTCAGAAGATTGGCAAATGAAAATAGTTTTTATTTATAAACTTTATTTTTTAATGAGAGGCTTTCCGCCTCTCAAACTCTCCGGAACGCTCACCAAAATCATGAGATCAGACCGTTCTATCAAACTTATGTAAATGTGATCATTTCTGATTAAATATACTGTTGATTTCCTGCTTCTTTGAGGCTGGTTTCACCAAAGTTACAGGACATTGGCCAGAGCCTTCCTCTCCACAGGCTGATACGGTGGAACTCACCGCCAAGTTTTTTAAATTAATCGCGGCATTAATGTCTCGATCATGGTGTGTACCACAATGAGAACATCTCCACTCACGTATGCTAAGAGGTAATTGTTCAATCTTACATCCGCAATGATGGCAGATCTTACTGCTCGCATACCAACGATCTGCAATAACAATCTGTCGACCATAGCGTGCCGCCTTATATTCCAATTGACGGCGAAACTCGAAAAAACTTTGATCTGCAAGGGCACGCGATAAATGCTTATTTTTCAGCAAGCCTTTTACATGAAGATCTTCGAGACAAAATGTACCAAAACGCTGAATTAAATCTGTTGTAATCTTATGCAAATGATCTGTTCTGATATTGCTTATTCGTGCATGAAGCTTAGCGAGTTTTTGTTTCTCCTTATAACGATTGCTCGAGCCTTTTTGCTTACGGCTTAGCTTTCGTGATAAGCGTCGTAAACGATTTAGCAAAGCCTTATAAGGTTTAACGCTTCTTATGGTTTCTCCTGTCGAAAGCGTTGCAAGTGCATTGACGCCCAAATCAAGACCAACAATAGCTTGGTTCTCGCTCAGTGACTCTTGATTATCTGTTTCAACGCTAAGACTTACAAACCACCGATCCGCTTTACGGCTAATGGTTGCTGACAAGATCTTTCCTTGAAATCGCAATTGTTCCCGCAGACGAACCCAACCAAGCTTGGGAATTCTTATCTTGAAACCTTGCAACTGTATTTGATCATTGGTCAAAGTAAAACGATCGTGCACTCCTTTCTTTCTAAAAGTGGGATATCGGCTTCTCCCTGAAAAGAAATTCTTAAAAGCCACACCCAATTGAGTAATTGCCATTTGTGGAGCATTTTTAGTAACTTCCATCATCCATGGAAATTGTTCTCGTTTTAGAGAATTGAATTGTCTACGTAGCGCATAGTCATTAGGCTTTGGTAAATTATTATCTTTCTTCCATGCTTCATATTGCTGCTGCCATTCCTTCAGTGCCCAATTATAAGCAAAGCGCGCGCAACCACTGGCTCGAGCCATGTAGCTTCGTTGTTTATTGTTTAAGTCTAGAGCTATTTTGTGAGCAATAATCATTGCGATGCCTCTACAGCTTGACGAACATTCTCTAATAATCTTTGATTTTTTCTCGAACGACTTCCATAAAGACGAGCACTAAAGACAGTAATAATTTCTAAAACATCTTTGGCTAAATCCTCTTCAAAACTGCTTTCTTCCCCCTGATTAAGAATGACAACCTCAACTTGTTTGGCTTCACAAATGGCGAAGACCAATTCTGTACCAAAGCGCAATAAACGATCTTTATGCGTAATCACCAAACGACCTATCTCATTTTCAATGAGAGCATCCAATAAACGTTTAAGACCCTTTTTACGATAATTCATCCCTGACCCTAAATCAGAGATGAGTTCATAAGTCCAACCTTGGCTTGCGCAATAAAGCTCAAGAACCTGTTTTTGTCGCTCTAAATCGTCTTTTTGATCATGGCTCGATACACGCGCATAAGCAATGGTTTTTCTTTGTGATAGTTCTCTCGAATGAAAAGCCCAGATCTAAACCTAGATAGGTCATAACGGCGGTGACCTCCTGCCGTATGCTCAGAAATAATTTTGCCTTCACATTCCCAACGGCGTAGAGTGCTGATCGAAACACCCAAAACTTGAGCGGCCTTACCTATCCCAATAAATCTATCCATAATGTATATTATTACAAAGATATAAATAGATTACAAGTAAGCTGTTAAAGCCCGCTTTTAATGAGGGGACTAACAATCCTAGGTTCTTAAGGTCAAGGAGACCATTACATGGCGCCTAACGGCGTCCTTGACCCCCAGAACTTAACGGCTTGTTTTGTCCCTCTCACGCGGCTCCGAAATCATGATTAGAAGGGGAGCTTAAAAACGTATATTCGTGAAAAGGAGTAGAGGATTTGTGCATTGTGTATGCTTTTGGCATGGCATGGAATGTGGTGAGATAAATGGGGGAAAGAGTTTTTGTGAATGGAGTGGTAAGCTGGGATGAAGCCTGCGGGAGATTGAATGGAGAAGAGAGTGTGGGGGCGGAATAGGAATGAACAGACTAGAGGGGGTAAGAGGCGGTGGTGCGAAGGGATGCGTGAAGGATGGTGTGAAGGAGATAGCGCTTTGCTTTTATGGTACTTGATGAAGTGGTGTCATTTGAGGGGGGGCTGAAGTCCGTGAATGTGGGGTGATCTGAAGTGTGCTTGGGGGAGATTGGCTAGGTAAGAAGCTGGGGTAATACTATTGTTTATAGAGTGGTGCGGTGTGGAAGTTTCATTTGGCTATGTTCTGTAAATATGTAAAAGCGTGAAAACGGAAATGTGTAAAAAAGGAAAAGGCTTTATGTCGTTAGAGGCGTTGTGGTTAATGATACGCAATGTATAGGGATCGTGTTTTCGAAGGTAGGAAGAACAACATAAATGGAAAGAGTGGCTTAGAGGAAGCGTGTGAAGAGAGAGAAAATGGGGAAGGCTGTATGGGAAATGCGTAGAGTATGAAGTGTGGGGCAGTGAAGCATGTTGTGAATGGTGTGTGAAGAATGGAGAAGGTTTTTGAGAAAAGGAAGGGCTTCTGGCGTGGGGGGAGTGGTGTTTATCTGAAGGGCACATGTTTAAGGTGTGGAAGGTGAGGAAAAGTTGGAGAGAGGATGATTGTTCGTAAGTTGTGGAGGGATTAGTCAGAGGTGTTGGGAAAATGCTTTAGGGGAAAAAATTAGCGTAATTTCTTGTCACACTGAAACCAAAATCATCATAAAAATTGAAGGAAATTAGCGGGTAAAATTGGTGAAAAAAAAGTTTTGATTCTTAAGGTGTGGGATGACGTTTTTTGAGAGCATGGAAGAGTAAACTTGAAAAACCTTTCCCTTTTTGTGGAATTTTTATTCACAAACTTAAGAAAATAGGATATGAACGCTGGAAATAACGCGCAGCTTAACAAAATATGTGCACTGTAAAGGAAATGTTTGTTTATGTCAAAAGAAGAAGTTTTAGAATTTTCTGGTATCGTTACTGAACTCTTACCTAACGCGATGTTTCGTGTGAAACTGGAAAATGATCATGAAATTATTGCCCATACCGCTGGTAGAATGCGGAAAAATCGTATACGGGTGTTGGCCGGTGATAAAATCATGGTGGAAATGACACCTTATGATTTGACAAAAGGGCGTATTACATATCGCTATAAGTAGCCTCGTGGGTGGCTTGCACTTTTTTCTAAAAGCTATCATATTATTTCTATTATTTTTTAACAGTTTTTTAGTTTGCTTTTCATGAGTGAAAAAAGGGGAGTGTTTGAAGAGCCTTGAAAAACTGTAAAATCGATGCGGAAAAAGGATAAGGAGATTAATAGCGCTTAAAAGGGAGGCTAAAGGGGCGCTTAAAAGGGGGTGAGAGGGAAGTCAATTGTGAAGGGGTGGAAATGAGAAATATAAGAGAGTGGGGGGAAAAACGTTTGGCAGATACTCTTACAGAAGAAATTTATTTGGTGCTTGCCTCCGCTTCGCCAAGGCGTTTAGCGCTCTTGGCACAAATAGGGATTGATCCCCAGCAGGTTTATGCAAGCGATATTGATGAAACGCCAAAATTAAAAGAACATCCTGCAAACCTTGCCAAACGTTTGGCAAAAGAAAAAGCACTGAAAGCCCAAAAAATTTTGCGCTGGTACAGTCAGAATGGTCAAGACGAGTTGCAGAATGGTCAAGAAAAATTACCTGGACAGAAAATGATTATCTTGGCGGCTGATACGGTGGTGGCTGTTGGGCGGACCATTTTCCCCAAACCAGAAAGCGAGGATGAGGCTTATGAATGTTTACGATACCTTTCTGGGCGTTCGCATAAGGTCTATGGTGCCATTTGTGCGCTCAATGAACGTGGAAAAATAACCGTAAAATTGGTTGAAAGTCGTGTTCGCTTTAGACGCTTAACCTCTGCCATGATGAAGGCTTACCTTGCTTCAGGAGAATGGCAAGGGAAAGCAGGTGGCTACGCTATCCAAGGAAAAGCAGGGGCTTTTGTTGTCCATATCACGGGTTCTTATTCTAATGTTGTGGGATTGCCTTTGGCTGAAACAGCCGATCTCTTGACCGCTTATCACTATCCACTTTTCACTCACTGGGCTGAACAAACGCATTAGAAAAACTTTAAGGTAAGATCAATGCAAGGTGAAAAGCAACAAAAAGAGAAAAGCAAAAATGAAAAAAAAGCAACAGAAGAAAAGTTAATGAAGAAGCCAATGACAAAGGTGTGCCAAGAACAAAAAGAGCTAAATTTGCAAAAAGAGACCCGTCCTCCGCATCCTTGTCCTATTTGTGGTCAGATGTCACAAAAATCTTCTTATCCTTTTTGTTCCACACGGTGCCGAGCTATTGATCTTAATCGTTGGCTTTCAGGCTCTTATATTTTACCACCCCCACCACAAGTAAGTGATGAAGAAGAATAAAGAGTTCTCTTGAGAAAAGAACGCTAAAGCGTTTTTTTGTGTGGAAACTGAAGGGGAGGCGCGCGGGATTATCGTAAATGTATTTAAGAGCTGGATTAACGGCTTGCTTATTATCGTCATTCGCAAAGACGCAGATTAAGTTCAATCAACGATGGAAGTTTTAATACATATCTAAGACTTATCTCCAGAGGTTTTGTTTACCATGGATAATTATAAATTGCTTTGTTGCATGAAGGTCGATGGAGCTTTGTTGCGTGAAAGTTGTTGGTGCCTTTAGGGTGTGAGGAAAAATTGATAGTCCAATCAGTATTGCTAACGAAAAAAGAGGGGTGCGTGTTTTGGTGCAAAGAGACGGGGTAATAAAAAGTTGCTTGTTGGTGCTTTGTTGCGTGAAAGCTGTTGGTGCCTTTAGGGTGTGAGGAAAAATTGATAGTTCAATCAGTATTGCTAACAAAAAAGAAGGGGTGCGTGTTTTTGTGCAAAGAGACGGGGCAGTAAAAAATCGCTTGTTAGTGCTTTGTTGCGTGAAAGTTGTTGGTGCCTTTAGGGTGTGAGAGAAAAATTGGTCATCTAATCAGTATTGCTAACGAAAAAAGAGGGGCGCGTGTTTTGGTGCAAAGAGACGGGGCAGTAAAAAATCGCTTGTTAGTGCTTTGTTGCGTGAAAGTTGTTGGTGCCTTTAGGGTGTGAGAGAAAAATTGATAGTCCAATCAGTATTGCTAACAAAAAAGAGGGGCGCGTGTTTTGGTGCAAAGAGACGGGGTAACAAAAAATAGCTTGTTGGTGCTTTGTTGCGTGAAAGCTGTTGGTGCCTTTAGGGTATGAGGAAAAATTGGTCATCTAATCAGTATTGCTAACGAAAAAGAAGGGGTGCGTGTTTTGGTGCAAAGAGGTGGGGCAATAAAAAATCGCTTGTTGGTGCTTTTGCTGGGTAATGGCGTGGTGTCATTTGGCGGTTGGATTGATTATATCGTGATTTTGACCGTATCTGTGTTCACGTGGAAAGCTGATCAATATGATGTCGCTTTTATTGGAGCGGCAACATTATTACCTGGTATCGTTCTGTCTAAGCCAATTGGAATGTTGGTAAGTCACCGTTCTATGATCCATTGGTTGCGGGCGTCACTGCTGTTACGGGCACTCTGTACTGTCGGTTTATTGATGGCGACGAGTCTGCAAGGATTTATTATACTGGCAGTTATTCGAGCGACATTCAACAGTCTAGCCATGCCTGCAATTTCCGTTCTCAGTGCAAATTCGGTGCCTGAAAACGGACGGACTCGTTACTATTCTGTGCTTAACATGATCAATAGCGCGGCAAAGATGATAGGACCTGCTTTGGGGAGTGCTCTGTCTGTACTTTTATCAGATACCTATACTTTATTGTTTTCTGGATTTTTGACATTGCTAGGCTTTATGGTGTTTTGTTGTCTTGGTGCACAACCTGTCTCGTCGCTCATGATAAAAACAGCGAATACCATAAAATCAAAGCAGAGGCTTTATGGGACAACTTGGTATGCCTATGTGGCGGTGATGTTTGTGTATTTTGCCATGATCTTTATGGTGAATAATCAGTTGCCGGTTATTCTTAGTGCAATGAAAATGAATAAACAGGCTCTTGGGATGCTGGTATCGGCTTCGGCAATCGGTAATTTTCTCTATGGATTTTGGAGTGTGAAACAATCAAAGTATAAACCCCTTACAGGCAAAATATCAGAGTTGTTAATGCCGGCAATGTCAACAATGATTGGTTTTGTCATGATCTCAGTGTGCTTTTTTTACTTTGATTTACTCCGTATTGAGACTTTGTTGCTCTGTTTTTTCCTTATTGGAATGGTTAGCGCTTACTTTTCCATATCTTCTAATGTTTATCTGGTAAGCAATTTCAATGAACAGATTGGATTGGCTTCCGGATGGGTGCAGTCTATACAAAATTTAGCTATGTTGGTGGCGCCGTTTGTTGGAGCGTTTGTTTTAGGTCACACTTCGGCTGGAAAATTGTTCCTTCTTTCTGGATTGAGTGGATTATTCTGTTTATTGGCTATCAGGATATTGCTGAACCGTTCTTTGTTAATTGTTCGATCTCAATGATTGGCTCATCAATAAAACAAATGTTTTAAATCATTTTTCTGAGATTTAGAGGACGTGGAGATAATCCAACATAGAGCAGCTTTTTTGACGTTATAGGTTTAATCTTTGATTTTTACTTAAACGCTCATATGTTTTTTTCGGGGCTTTGCCTTCTTGATACGGTTCCACTGTCTCGTAAACGCAATAGGGGGCATGGTTTTGAGCGACAATGTCATTTTTGTTTAACTCCGCTTTGCTACGAATAGCCAAACTTAAAAAACTCAGCTGCCAATCCTTAATCAGCTTGACTTGAAGCAATAATGGAAACAGAAAACGAGGAGCTATAGTGTGAATTATCTTATATGCCGTAAAATATCATTCTTGGAGGTATGGTGATATCAGGTATGGGAAACTTTAGGCAGGGGGTATGGTAATTGTTGTGCTTTTGCTTAATCAGAAATCAACCACAAGATTGCTTTTTGTTTTTTTGGTTGGAGGTCTCTAAAATTTTTCAAAAGAGTGTGTTCTTTTTCGCTGTATGTTTCTTGATCACGGTGTGGGGTATTTTCTTTTGTGGGAAGATCTTCTTTTGTAGCAATATCTGCATAAAAAAAGCTTATAGGAACTTCCAGTTTTTGAGCGATTTCCAGTAAACATTTGGCGCTTACACGATTTAAGCCTTTTTCGTATTTTTGGATTTGTTGGAAACTGACACCTAAATGGCTTCCTAATTCTTTTTGGGAAAACCCTATTGAAATGCGTCTGTGACGGATTCTTTTGCCTATCAGAATGTCGATAAAATGTGGATTTTTAGTTGGCACTTCAAGCCCCCCTCCGGTTGCGAGCGCCCTCGCATTGGTATTCCGGGAGGTTGAAAATACTGAGCTCAGTCAGCCTTTTGCTTTTAGTGCTTACCGCACTTGGACATAGCAAAAGCTCCCGGAATTCCGGGATACCCGCAAAGCGGGATAAATTTATGTACTGAGCGTTCGGGTTTTCAACTCCCTATTTGATCGTTGCGTGGACGATCAAAAACACACTTTAAGTGATAAAGTAATTTCAGGAGATTGGCAAGAGAAATGAAAATAATTTCAAAGACTATAAAATTGGGTACTTTTTAAAAAAGTGCGAAATATGGATTATAAATCGCGTCTTTTGCTTAATCAGAAATGTCGATAAAATGTGGATTTTTAGTTGGCACTTCAAGCCCCCCTCCGGTTGCGAGCGCCCTCGCATTGGTATTCCGGGAGTAACAAGTACTGAACCCTAGTCAGCTTTTTGCTTTTAGTGCTTAAAGCACCTGGACATAACAAAAACTCCCGGAATTCTAAGGATATTCGCAAAAGTGGGCTCAATTGTACGTTAGGGTTTAGGGCTTTTAGTTCCCTGTTGATCGCTGCGTAGACGATCAAACTTACGATATTTATTCATAAGGCAGTTTCAGAAGGTTGGCAAGAAAAATGAAAAATTTTCTATTCTGTTATACCGTAAAACGGCGCTATTTGAAGGAGGAGTGAAGAGCTTGAATATTCAGGGTAGGGCTTTGATTTGTTGAGCCTGATGAAGTGCTGTCGTTTGAGGAGGGTAGTCTGAAGACTGTAAGGGGACTAGGCAAAAAGCTGGGTTCGTTTTCAGAACAGTGTTTACAGTGCAGCGCGGGTGGTGATGTGGAAATTTTATTTGGCTGACTTCTGTAATAACGTAAAAGCGTTAAAACGTATATCCGTAAAATGATGCGGGGGATTTGTGCTTTGTGTATACTTTTATTTGGCGTGGAATGTGGTGAGATAAATGGGGGAATGCATTTGTGAGTGGAGAGGGGAAAGCTGGGATGAAAAGGGGTGTTAAGTGCGTTTTCTGGAGAAGAGTATGTGGAGAATATTTGGAGGAAGGGCTTATTTGTCTTGTCTGATAAAGCGCGTCTTTTGAGGGGTGGTGATAATTATATGAAGTGATCAGTAGTCCTTCCCTAGATAAGAAGCTGGATTGTTTACGGACCAGTGTTTATCGAGCGGTGTGGGGTGGTGAATCTTTCGTTGGCTGTTTTCTGTGAATGTGTAAAAGCGTAAAAATGTGAATCTGTAAAAGTGAAGAGGAGGATTTATGGATTTATGCATTGTGCGTGTTTTGGGGGCACGTTGGGTTTTTGCATGGATGGGGTGAGATAAATGGGGGGAGAACGAGCTTGTTAATCGAGGAGGGAAGCTGGAATGAAGAGTGCTGTAAGTCGTAAATGTTTGATGGGAGAGAAAAAGGAGTGCGTGGAATGGGAGAGTGCCTATGGACAAGGGGGAGGGTGTGGATAAGAGGTGGGGGTAGTTTAAAGGGATGCGTGAAGGGATGGTGTGAGGGTGATAGAAGAGGGAGGTGAGGCTTTTATTAAAGGGTGCTGTGGTTTTGAAAGGGGGTGAGAATGGAGAAAATACGCTGGAAAGTATGATGATGAGGTGAGCTAAAGGGATGAGAGCAGGGCTCGAAAAAATAACTGGGAAAGGGAGCCGTGGTGGGGAAATGAAAAAAAACTTTCTCACCCCCAGTTGTTTTCAAAGGGGAGTGAGGGGCTTATCAAGAAGAAAAAAGCTAGTTTCTTTTCATAATCTTCCAAGTTTTTCCATCAGACATATACATAATCTTTTGACCTGTGGTTATCTTTTGTGTGCCGTGAGTGGTGTGAAGCGTAGAACTGAAAGCCGCTAGATGATCTATAAAGATTGATTTCCACTTAAATGAATCAGGAGATGGCAAAAAGATATTGGGTGCCCAAGAACGATTTTTTGAACGAATAACGACAAGCTCTTTTTGTTTCAAAACGTTAGAAATTGTTTCTGCAGACAGATCTTTCTCATTGGAAATTTGTATTTCTGGTTTAGTAGTAGGCGAGGCTAAACCTCCAAAGTCGCTTATACTTGTCATGCAAAAGTTGGATGTACATGATGTTTGGATGAAGTCAGAATCTTGACACTTTCCTTGATTAGAGTCTTTCAGACTCCCTTCGTGTAGCTTGTTTTGTTTTATGCCTTGAGGCTCAAAAAAAATCGAACTTTGCGGACTTAAATCATAACAGGAGGAGAGATGTCTCTTCCAACGAGAATGGTCTTCAACAAAACTTGAAGATTTACGGAGTTGTCCAAATGTATTTGGTACTTCTATGGTCCCAATATTCACTTTTTTACCCGTTATAAAATCGACTACTGTCGCTGTAACTAGATTTCCATTTTTTTCAACATATAATCGATATCTGCGTCCCATCTCCCATGGAAAGTTAATTTCACATCGTACTCCTGAACCTTCCTGAGTAAAATGCTTACATGTATTACCCTTCCATCCCGTTGCATTCCAGATAGAAAAATGAATGGTACGGCCGCTCCTGTTGAAAAAACCAATTTGTCCACTTTTTCCATTTTGGAATTCAAATTTATTTCCCCAGAAATAGATGGAGTTAGGCCCACCATCGTAATTTACTTGCTGGGTGAAAACAAATAGATCAAATGATGCATTTTTAAGCCATTCATGCTCTATTGTAATAACTTTGCCGGCAAAAACGGCATAGCTTGGTTTACTTATCAGAAGGAATAAAAGTATTAAAATAACCTTTTTTACAGTATGGTACATACTCAAATCCTCTATCTTAATAAAAATAGTGTAACTTTATAAGTATTAAAGCACATATTCAATGTTTTGTTAAGTAAAATTAGAGAAAATACTTTAATGTTTACTCTAAACTATATGCTGTAAAGACTACTTTGTTTAAAGTGTTTTTGCATGCTCCTTTTCTGCTGTTCAAATTTAAGTTTTAATGGTGGAATTTAGGGGTGATGGTTTAAAAAGGGGAGTGATGATGGGGGGGGTATAAGAAAAGTTGCGGTTTTTATTTAAAATGATAGCGTATTTTTTTTCTCCCTCTTGCTATGAGGCTTGTAGAAACCCATATTCTTTTTAGCACTATGGTTCTTCTTCTTGCTGCTTTTTTCGCGGTGTTTTTTAGAGGCTGGATAATCCTTTCTGGATGTTTCTTTTGTGAAATATTGGAGAGGTTAAAGTGTGGTGATGGCTTGAGATTTAAGGAAAAAAAATGAACTTGGAAAAATATAGCGAACGCGTGCAGGGTTTTTTACAATCAGCACAAAATAGCGCTCTTGCTTCTGATCATCAGCAGTTTTTGCCGGAGCATTTCCTGAAAGTGTTGTTAGACGATTCTCAAGGATTGGCTGCATCGCTTATCCAAAACGCTGGTGGTGATCTTACTCTTATTCAAAAGGCGCTAAAAGAAGCACTTGATGCTTTGCCTAAAGTGCAGGGGGGAAATGGACAGCTCTATCTTTCGCAGCCATTGGCAAAAGTTTTCGCGCTGGCTGAGGATATTGCGAAAAAAGCCGGTGATCAGTTTGTGACCGTGGAGCGCATGTTGCAAGCGCTGATCATGGAAAAGACCGCAAAAACAGCCGATATTTTAACAAGTGGAGGATTGACCCCGCAAGCGCTTAATCGGGCAATTAATGCGCTGCGGAAAGGAAAAACAGCAACAAGCCCCCATGCTGAAGGACAATATGATGCCTTGCAAAAATATGCCCGGGATCTCACAAAAGATGCCCGTGAAGGAAAACTCGACCCTGTGATTGGGCGGGAAGAGGAAATCCGCCGCACTATTCAGGTGCTTTCACGGCGGACCAAAAATAATCCCGTGTTGATTGGTGAGCCTGGGGTGGGGAAAACAGCTATTGTGGAAGGGTTGGCATTGCGCATTGTTAATGGCGATGTACCTGAAACTTTGCGGGATAAACAGCTTCATGCGTTGGATATGGGAGCGCTTATCGCTGGTGCAAAATATCGTGGGGAATTCGAAGAGCGCCTTAAAGCGGTGCTGGCAGAGGTGCAAGCTGAAAATGGTCAGATCATTTTGTTTATCGATGAATTGCATAATCTTGTTGGCGCTGGAAAATCCGATGGTCCTATGGATGCTTCTAACTTGTTAAAACCTGCTCTTGCGCGCGGAGAACTCCATTGTGTGGGCGCTACTACGCTCGATGAATATCGAAAATATGTCGAAAAAGATGCTGCTCTTGCACGACGCTTTCAGCCTGTCTTTGTACCGGAACCCTCTTTAGAGGATACTATCTCTATTTTGCGCGGTATTAAAGAAAAATATGAACAACATCACAAAGTGCGCTTGGCAGATAGTGCTTTGATTGCGGCGGCGCGTTTGTCTAACCGCTATATTACGGATCGTTTCTTGCCGGATAAAGCTATTGACCTTATCGATGAAGCGGCGGCGCGGTTGCGGATGCAGGTCGATTCAAAGCCGGAAGAACTCGATGCTGTTGATCGGCGTATTTTACAGTTGAAGATCGAACGGGAAGCTTTGAAAACAGATGTCGAGCCAACAGCAAAAGAACGTTTGGAAAATGTGCAGGAGGAACTCAAAACATTGGAACAACAGTCCGCTGAGATGACAAGTGCTTGGCAGGCTGAGAAACAAAAATTAGGGCATGCTGCTGATTTGAAAAAACAACTCGAAGAAGCACGTAATGCTTTGGCTATTGCACAACGTGATGGACAATTCCAACGCGCTGGAGAGCTCGCTTATAGCGTTATCCCTGAACTCGAAAAACAATTGAGTATTGCGGAAAATGATGACCAACAAAATCATCTCGTTGAAGAGACGGTTACTGCTGAACATGTGGCGCGGATTGTTTCACGCTGGACCGGTATTCCTGTTGATCGAATGCTGGAGGCAGAACGGGAGGCGCTGTTGCGGATGGAAGATGAAATTAGCAAACGTGTGATTGGTCAGGGAGAGGCTGTTCAAGCCGTCGCGCGTGCTGTACGTCGTGCGCGTGCAGGGTTGCAAGATCCCAATCGTCCGCTTGGCTCTTTCATGTTTTTGGGTCCTACTGGTGTGGGAAAAACCGAATTAACCAAAGCTCTTGCCGCTTTTCTTTTCCAAGATTCCAATGCCATGTTGCGCATCGATATGTCGGAATATATGGAAAAGCATGCTGGGGCGCGGCTGATTGGGGCACCTCC
Organism: Bartonella sp. AP65SXKL; assembly: GCF_042195725.1. Taxonomy (NCBI): domain Bacteria; kingdom Pseudomonadati; phylum Pseudomonadota; class Alphaproteobacteria; order Hyphomicrobiales; family Bartonellaceae; genus Bartonella; species Bartonella sp. AP65SXKL. The sequence continues at coordinate 40,667 of NZ_JBHIOW010000005.1, read as the reverse complement.
TGGATATGTTGGATATGAAGAGGGTGGGGTGCTGACCGAAGCTGTACGTAGAAGACCTTATCAGGTTATTCTGTTTGACGAAATTGAAAAAGCACATCCGGATATCTTTAATCTCTTGCTACAAGTGCTCGATGAAGGGCGCTTGACTGATAGTCAAGGACGTACCGTTGATTTTCGCAATACCTTGCTGATTATGACTTCTAATCTTGGTGCTGAATTTTTAACCGCTTTGCCTGAAGGGCAAACCGTTGAGCAGGCAAAAAATGATGTTATGAATGTCGTTAAAGCGGCTTTCCGTCCTGAATTTTTAAACCGTATTGATGAGATTATTCTCTTTCAAAGGCTGCAACGTCACGATATGGAAGCGATCGTCGATATTCAGATAGAACATTTGCAAAATTTGCTCAATGAACGCAAAATAACTTTGCAAATCGAGCCAGAGGTGAGAAAATTTCTTGCCGATAAAGGCTATGATCCGCTCTATGGTGCGCGTCCCCTTAAACGGATTATTCAAAAAGAAATTCAAGATCCATTGGCGGAAAACATCTTATTTGGAAAAATTCACGATGAGACGACGGTGAAAATTACAAAACAAGGAGATCGGTTGGAATTTTTGCCTGAAGATTAAGTTTGGAAAAATTCATGGTATAAAGGGCGGTGATAATCCTATTATGTGATAAACACCGCTCTTTGAAGCGTGCTGATTTAGAAAAATTCACGATGAGACAGCGGTATTTTATTGCAAAGCAAAGGGAGTGGCTGGTGTTTTTGCATGTTAAATCAGCGTTTTCGAATATCGTAGGATTCTTTTACTTCTGTTTGTCGTGAAAACTATTTTCTTGCAATTTTATAAGTGAAGTCACAAGCGGGATTGCTTTATTGCTTTGTGCGTAAAAACGTTAGAGAGAAATGCCGTTTATCCGCCGTAAAACATTGCTCTTTGAAGGGGGATGGGGAGCTGATCTGAATTTGACTTAAGGATGTTTCGTTGTTTGATATATTAACAAATAATGTTGATCGTTGTGCTGTTGCTTAATCAGAAATTAGCCACAAGATTGCTTTTTGTTTTTTCGGCTGGAGTTCTCTAAAATTTTTCAAAAGGGTGTGTTCTTTTTCGCTATAGGTTTCTTGATTGTGGTGTAAGAGGGTTTCTTTTGTTGAAAGATTTTCTTTTGTGGCAATGTCTGCATAAAAAAAGTTCATAGGAACTTCTAGTTTTTGAGCGATTTCTAGTAAACATTTGGCACTTACACGGTTTAAGCCTTTTTCGTATTTTTGGATTTGTTGGAAACTGACACCTAAATGGCTTCCTAATTCTTTTTGGGAAAGCCCCATGGAAATGCGTCTATGACGGATTCTTTTGCCTATCAAAATGTCGATAAAATGTGGATTTCTAGTTGGCACTTCAAGCCCCCCTCCGGTTGCGAGCGCCCTCGCATTGGTATTCCGGGAGTTAAAGGTACTGAATCCGAGTCAGCTTTTTGCTTTTAGTGCCAAAGCACCTGGACATAGCAAAATCTCCCGGAATCCCGGGACACCCGCAAAGCGGGTTCATTTTTACGCTCGGATTTAGGACCTTTAATCCCTCTTGATCGGTGCGTAGACGATCAAAATTACACTTTAAGTGATAAAGTAATTTCAGAAGATTGGCAAGAAAAATCAAGAATTTTCTATTCTATTATGCCCTAAAACATTGCTCTTTGAAGGGGAGCTGGTTTGAATTTGACTTAAGGGGGATATGAATGGAATAATGTTGATCGTTGTGCTGTTGCTTAATCAGAGATTAGCCACAAGATTGCTTTTTGTTTTTTCGCTTCGAGCTCTCTAAAGTTTCTCAACAGAGTGTGTTCTTTTTCGCTATAGGTGCATTGATCGTGGTGTAAGAGAGTTTCTTTTGTTGAAAGATCTTCTTTTGTGGCAATGTCTGCATAAAAAAAGTTCATAGGAACTTCTAGTTTTTGAGCGATTTCCAGTAAACATTTTGCGCTTACACGATTGAAGCCTTTTTCGTATTTTTGGATTTGTTGGAAACTTACGCCTAAATGGCTTCCTAATTCTTTTTGGGAAAGCCCTATTGCAATGCGTCTGTGACGGATTCTTTTGCCTATCAAAATGTCGATAAAATGTGGATTTTTAGTTGGCACTTCAAGCCCCCCTCCGGTTGCGAGCGCCCTCGCATTGGTATTCCGGGAGTTAAAAACACTGACTTGACTCAGCTTTTTGCTTTTAGTGCCAAAGCACCTGGACATAGCAAAATCTCCCGGAATTCCGGGATACCCGCAAAGCGGGATAAATTTATGTGTCAAGTCTTCGGGTTTTTAATCCCTATTGATCGTTGCGTAGACGATCAAAATTACACTTTAAGTGATAAAGTAATTTCAGAAGATTGGCAAGAAAAATCAAAAATTTTCTATTCTATTTATGCCATAAAACACTGCTCTTTGAAGGGGTGTGAAGAGCTAGAATATTTGAGGGCAGGCCTTGATTTGTTGAGCCTGATGAAGTGTTGTCGTTTGAGGGGGGTGTCTGAAGACTGTAAGGGTACTAGGCAAAAAGCTGGGTTCGTTTATAGACTATTGTTTATAGAGTGGTGCGGGGTGGTGAACCTTTCGTTGGCTTTGTTCTTTAAAGATGTAAAAGCGTAAAAACGTATATCCGTAAAAGTGAAGTGGGGGATTTATGGATTTATATATTGTGCGTGTTTTTGGTCACTTTGGGCTTTTGGGGGCGTGGAATGTGGTGCGAGAATTGGGGGGAAGTGTCTTCGTGAATGGAAGTTTAGAGGAAGAGTGCTGTTAAGTTGTTAAGTGTGTGACGGGAGAGAAAAAGGGGAATGGAGGATGAAGAGAGTGCGCATGGATAGGAGGAGATGTGGGTAAGGCGGTGGTGCAAAGAGATGCGTGAAGGATGGCGGTTTTGGAGATAGGGCTTGATTTGTTGAGCCTGACGAAGTGCTGTCGTTTGAGGAGTGGGTGGGTGTAAGCTTTATTTTGTGGGGAAAGCTGCTTTTTGACGTGGGATTGTAGATTAGTGCTGGTTGGGAATTTTCATTCTTTGAGACGTGGGCTGGAAGTCAGTGTACTAATATAGCAGATTTTGATCTCATAATTTTTACATTCTTTCTTTTTTTAAAGCAAATAAGCAAGAAAAATTAATATATTACTTGATATTGGTCTAAATGCTTATATCAAGAGGAGTATTTCTTTAAAAATTTTCACTTAACTTATTAAGCGATTTATTAGAATAAAAGACTCTTCTGAAGTTCATATCACCAATTGTATCGAAGGAAGTGTAACTTTAAGTGTAGAAAAGTTTAATATCGGATGGTTGATATGAATTTGTTTTTAAAAAAGAGTCCATTAGCTCTTTTTTGCTCTCTCTTTATTTCCAAAGTTGGTGATTATGCTTATGAAGTTGTTTTTATTTTACTGGTCTTAGAATTAACAGATAACACCTTTTTTACAGGTCTTGTGTATTTTTTTAGATTTATCCCTTTTCTCTTTTTTGGCCCTATAGGAGGTTGGTTAGCGGATAATTTTTCTTTGAAGAAAAATATGATCTTAAGTGAAGTTGTTAGATTATTAGCTTCATTGTTTGTTTTTATAACTTATATAACAGGTACGGCACATATCATTGTTCTTATTTTTGCAGCAATATGTACAACGATCGGAAGAAGTATTTTCCAACCAAGTTTTCAAGCTGCTATTCCCAGAATGTTTTCAATAAAAGATCTTACAAAGGCCAATAGCATTGCTCAAATTATCATGGAAACGGCAGCCGTCATTGGCCCTTTGGTTTGTTCCATACTGCTTTTTTTAGCAAATAAATCGGCAGTACTCATTTTTGATTTTTTTACCTATTTTATATCTATTATCATGTTATTTAATCTCATGAATTTAAATTCAAGCGAGAATAAATCATTCAATTTTATAAAAATTTATCAAGAAACAGCTTCATATCTTAAATATATTTCTACAGAAAATAATAATTTATTTATTACGCTCGTTGGATCGTCGTTTGCTATTCTCTTTACGGGTGCTATTTTAAGATTTTTAATTCCAGCTTTTGTTCTTTTTGTGGGGGGAGAGGAAAGCTTTGTGAGTTATATTTTTTCTCTCATGGCTGTTGGAACTATTGTTGGTGGTTTGTTATATAGTAAAATTATATTAAATATTACTTCGTTGAAGCTCATGATATTTTGGCTTCTTTATGGGGTTATTCTGTTTGTTATGCCCTTAGCTGCAGAAATTTATTTAAAATTCCTTCTCGTGTTAGCATTTGTTTTAGGATTTATTGGTGCCTTTGTGGATATTGGTTTAGTCTCAGCTATTCAATTATATTCTCGTCGTGAAGATTTTGGTAAGAGTTTTGGAACCTTTTCAACTTTAGCAAACTCTGCGGAAGCAATGTCTGGCTTTATTGCTGGACTTTTGGCTCTCGTGGGATTGTTAAGCTCTTTTTTAGCGATGTCCGCATTAATTATTTCCACGGGAATTATTGGCGTTGTAAAAATTAAGAAAAATAAAGAGTTAACACCCCTTAACACGACAGTCGATGACGACCATTGATATATTTGATATCTCCATGCCGTTTCTTTTTTCTAAAGACGGTTTTGCTCATTATCTTATTCATGAGGTAAAAACACCGCTTTTTGAAGGGGGTGATCTGAAACGAATGAGTGGTCAGTGGTGGAAACTTGCTAGGCAAGCATTTGAATTCTTTACAGACCGTTGTTTATAGAGTGGTACGGGGTGGTGAACCTTTCCTTGGCTTTGTTCTGTAAATGTGGAGAAGCGTAAAAATGTGAATCTGTAAAAGTGAAGTGGAGGATTTATGGGTTCATATATTGTGCGTGTTTTTTGTCACTTTGGGCTTTTGGGGGCGTGGAATTTGGTGCGAGGATTGGGGGGAAGTGTCTTCGTGAATGGAGGGGAAATGAAGGGTGCTGTGCGTTGGTTTATGTAATGCAACACACCATGAAAGTAAGTATACATATACTATATGTATACTACATGCTTTACATGTGTTTTTTCGTACTTTTAACATATATATTTTGTGTCTTAAACATAAGCTTTGAGTACTATGAGAGATGGTGGTCGTTTTTTTAACAAGCGAGAAAGTGATTAACTAATGCTTGATAGTAAAGCAGTATGTTGTTAAGGCTATTCTTTGAAAGGAGGCTCTTATTTCTGGTGTAGGAGCTTCTCAGAAGAGAATGCAATTAATAGGGGAGTTAAGATGTCAAAATATTTATTTCCGTTACCGCTTGTATTGGTGGCTGGTTGTGCATCTATCAGTAATTATTCATCAAGTTATGTCAGTCCAAATATTACGAAAGATGATGTAAAATTAATTGCTAACGATTTTGTTCGTAATCTTAAAAAACCTTTACCGCCCGCTACAACAACACTTATTGTGAAAAAAAATAAAACAGAAGACAACTTTACTCCTGTATTTATTGATCTCTTGCGACGGAATGGATATAACGTGATCTATACAGATCAACCAAACAAACAGCAAAATGGTGTAATCTTGACTTATCAAATAACGCCAATAAAGACAGGTATCATGTCTATGGTTTCTTATGATGAGGTTGGAGTAACGCGTTATTATATCCGCACTTATAATCGATGAAACCCCTTTGCCGGTTTGTCTCAAAAAAGTAGATAATGAAGAAATGTGTTTCAGGGGAAGTGTTGGGATTGAATTAATCAATAAAAATTTGCAGATGTGAAAATTACATGTTCAGATGACAATTATTCGTCGTTTCGGTTACAATTTCAGTGTTGTAACGAAGAAAGATGTCGTTTTATCTGTTTGCAATTCTTCATGTTCTGTCTCAGTTATATAGCGCTTTTATCGTTTCTGTCTTATAGAAAATTACTTTCTGTTCTACGGCTCTGTATGCCAATCTAATAGTCAGATCTAAACAATCAAATTCATATGAACTCTTTACAGAAATCTGTTGTTTGAGATTGTTGGAAAGGTGTTTTGTTTTTATCAAATTGTCGCGTGGTGGTTTGGGAGTTTCCTTTGGCTGCGTTCTGTGAAGAAGTAAAAGCGTAAAAATGTGAATCTGTAAAATGAAGTGAGGGATTTGTGCTTTGTGTGGGCTTTTATCATGGCATGGAATGTGGTGCGAGGATTGGGGGATGTATTTGTGAATGGAGCGGGGAAAGTTGGGATGAAGAGGGGTGTTAAGTGCGTTTTCTGGAGAAGAGTGTGTGGAGAATATTTGAGGGCAGGGCTTAATCAGTCTTGTCTGATGACACGGTATTCTTTGAGGTGTCGTGATAACCATATGAAATAATCAGCAGGGGAATTTGATAGACGAGAAATCAGATTGTTGCAGACCAGTGTTTGCAGAGCGGTGCGGAGTGGTGATGTGGAAATTTTATTTGGCTTACGTTCTGTAAAGATGTAAAAGCGTAAAAACGGTGATCTGTAAAATGATGCGGAGGATTTGTGCTTTGTGTATTGTGCATTTTTTTGTCATGGTATAATGATAAATCCATTGAGCACCCCTATCTTTACGCTTCATAAAAGAGCAAGCCGGCACACTATCATTATATTTGTGCTAGCTCGTGGGTGTTGGCTACAGCCCTTGGCATACAGCCCTTGGCACTTGAGACGGTTCATAAGAGCCATTTTATTCCTTTCTTAATCGTTTTTTATCCATACGGGCTCTCCCCTGCTTTTGACGTGCAAGCGAGTGATTTTGATTGATTCAACATGGGAGGGATTTGAAATGAGAGAATCTTACGATGTTTGGAACTCTTAATCAGTATCAATAATGCTAAATTATTTCTTATAAATCAATATATTGTCATGGTGTCGAGGGGTGAGAAGGATTGGGGAGGTGAAGAGTGTGTGAATGGAGGGAAATGAAGAGTGCTGTTCGTGTGTTGGCTAGAGAGAAGAGTTTTGGAATAGCTGTGAACAGATTGCAGAGCTGATGTGTAAAGAGATGTGAAGAGATAAAAACTGTGGTTGGCTTTTATATTCTATGCGAAATTTAACAATTATATTTGCGTCTATATTTGTATGGGGGATATCCGTGAAATGGGTGTGAGAAGCATTGAGAGGTGTTTTTTTAATAAGTGGGTGAATGAGCAATACAATGAAAGCCTATTTAGAGGGGAAATCCTATTTTAGCTCTTGTTGTTTTAGACATTGTGTTTTGTATGAGGGGCATTTTGCAGGAAAGGTGTTTTGAGGGATGTGGCTCCCTTAAAGAAAAATACAAAAATATCAAAAGAAAAATATAAAAACTTGACAAGGTAAATGTAAAAAGGTATCATAATGATACAATCGGAATTGTGCGTTTAAATCAGAAGAGATCTCTTGATAAAATTCTGTGAGAGGGGTGGGGATGTTTTTCCAAGGTTTTGGTGTTTTTATCCTATTTTGAAGTTTGTTATCCTATGATGTCGTAAACCGGTGCCGTAAACCGTTTTTTTGAGATGTGGTGATATCAGGCGGCAAGGCTTTAGGCAGAGGGGAATATTGGCAAAGGATGTCGATTGATGCGCTTTTGCCTAATCAGAAATTAACCACTGTCTAATCTGAAATTAACCACAAAATTGCTTTTTGTTTTTTCGCTTCGAGCTCTCTAAAGTTTTTCAAAAGTGCGTGTTCTTTTTCGCTGTATGTGTCTTGATCGTGGTGTAAGGCATGTTCTTTTGTGGGAATATCTGCTGTTAAAAGGTCCGCATAAAAAAAGTTCATAGGAACCTCTAGTTTTTTAGCAATTTCTAGTAAACACCCCGCGCTTACACGATTTAAACCTTTTTCATATTTCTGGATTTGTTGAAAACTGACACCTAAATAGCTTCCTAATTCCTTTTGAGAAAGTCCCATTGAAATGCGTCTGTGACGGATTCTTTTACCTATTGAAATGTCATTAAAATGTGAATTTTTAGTTTGCACTTCAAGCTCCCCTCCGGTTGCGAGCGCCCTCGCATGAGTATTCCGGGAGTTTGAAAGCACTGAGCTCAGTCAGCCTTTTGCTTTTAGTGCTGACAAGCACTTGGACATAGCAAAAGCTCCCGGAATTCCGGGATACCCGCAAAGCGGGATAAATTTATGTACTGAGCGTTCGGGCTTTCAAATCCCTATTTGACCGTTGCGTGGACGATCAAAAACACAGAACTATCAATAAAGTAGTTTCAGGAGATTGGCAAGAAAAATTAAAATGTTTGCTGTACGGTTATACTGTAAAATAGGGATGTTTGGGGGCGGTAATCTGATGTTAGTAGGGGAATTTATTGGGTAATAGGTTGGATTATAGTTTAAAACCGGTGCGGGGTGGAAGCTTTATTTAGCAGAGGAAAATTTGCTTTCTGAAGTCGAATTGTAGATCAGAGTTTATCTGGCGTGTTTGATGAAACACCATTCTTTGAAGTGTGGGATAGCCATATGAAATAATCAGCAGGGAAATCTGATAGACGAGAAATCAGCTTGTTGACAGACCCGTGTTTACAGAACGGTGCGGGGTAGTGATTTGAGCGTTTCGTTTGGCTTTTTTCTGTAAAGATGGAAAAGCGTAAAAACGTGTATCTGTAAAATTATGCGGAGGATTTGGGCTTTATGTGGGTTCTTGTCTTTTAGGGTGTGGTCTCATTTTTTATTGTTGATGGCTTGTTAAATTTTGTTGCTGATTTTCATGTCATTTTTTGTGTTTGAAGTATTGGTTTTTCTTTAGTTGGAAGGAACATGATGATGGTAGATGAACATTGTCTTCCCTTACGTCGAAAAGGGCGGAAAAAAACAACTTTGAATAAAACAACAAAGCGATTTAATGAAGCTCTTTTGACAGCCGCTGAGCAGGCTGGATATCACTATGGTGAGGATGGGCTGGTGTCTTATCTTCAATATCATGCGTTGAATAATCCTGTTCCTTTTTTTTCGCTGCTGGCAAAAGTCTTGCCTCTTCAGGTTACGGGAGAAGCAGGGGGAGATGTTAAAACAGTTTCGCGTATTGAGATTGTACCAGTGAAGCCCAAAAATACTGAACCGAAGAAGCTTGATCCTTTGGTCACTGAGGCTTGAAGTTATGAGAAAATATTGGGTTGGGCATATGATGTTTAAGGGATATTGTCTTTGAACGGGAATGCTAGGTGTTTGTCTGAAAGCTTATGATTGAAATTGCGTTGAGGGGTGTGTGCTTTAGGCGTGTGAGCTGTGAAGTTGTTGGGCTTTGGTGGGGGATGCATGAGGACGTGGACTGGAGGAGACTTCGGTGCATATGGTGTTTTTGGGGGTATATGGTGTCTGGGGTGGTCTGTGTGAAGCGGGCAAGATGCTTTTATGGCGATGTGTGAGGGGCGCGATACCTGAAAGATGTTGGGGAGTGCTTGATGATATTTGCTGTTTTGGATTTCTGGTGAAGGTTTGGTCTTTTCTCGTTATTGAAATGGGGGAGATGTTAAAACAGTTTCGCGTATTGAGATTGTATCAGTGAAGCCCAAAAATAGCGAACCGAAGAAGCTTGATCCTTTGGTCACTGAGGCTTGAAGTTATGAGAAAATATTGGGTTGGGCATATGATGTTTAAGGGATATTGTCTTTGAACGGGAATACTAGGTGTTTGTCTGAAAGCTTATGATTGAAATTGCGGTGAGGGGCTGAGTGCTTTAGGCATGTGAGCTGTGAAGTTGTTGGGCTTTGGTTGGGGGGATGCATGAGGACGTGGACTGGAGGAGACTTCGGTGCATATGGTGTTTTTTGGGGGTACATGGCGTCTGGGGTGGTCTGTTTGAAGAGGGGCCGGCAAGATGCTTTTATGGCGATGCGTGAGGGGCGCGATACCTGAAAGATGTTGGGGAGTGCTTGATGATATTTGCTGTTTTGGACATCTGGTGAAGATTTGGTTTTTTCTCGTTATTGAAGGTGTGGAGATATCAAAAACAGTTTCGCGTATTGAGATTGTACCAGTGAATGCAAAAAATAGTGAACCGGAGAAGCATGATACCTCGATAACTGAGGCTTGTGATATTGAAAAATGTTAGGCTGAGGTGGGTGATGTGGGGTGATGTCTTGCAAGGGGGCTGCTTTGGTGATTGCCTATCTTGAGGGGATTGAAGCGGAGGCTATCGTGCTTGTAGGCGCTCGTGATATTGGGAAGGGGCTTTGGTGAATGATGCCGTAAGGGCCCCCGTGTGCTGGAGGGAATTTGGTGCAGGGTATTTGTGTGGTGGATATGGAACAGTGTTTTGATGGGGGAGGGGCATGAAACTTGAGAGAAGTGTTATGCTTGCGGGATGCATGTGTTTTGGTGGGGGTATCTTGGGGGATAAAGTGTGAGGATTGGTGATGCTTGAGAGGCATGATATTGGAGGATGTTGGGCTTTGGATATGCCTGAGAGCCATGTGCTGAGGCTATGATTTGGTTGGGGGGATACCTTGCTTGTGGTTGGGGGATGACAGGCGCGGTGTTTGAGGGGGTGGGGCTTTTGTGCCTTGGGGGCTTGGGGCGCATAGGTGGGGTCAAGGGGATCTCATGCAAAAAAGTGAAATTTATTGAATATTAGGATGAAGAAAAGATAAAGCGCTGCTTTTGAGAAGGGCGTTTTTCGTTCAATTGCTCTTTTCGTTCAATTGCTCTGGGATCATTAAACTTGGGATAAGCAAAAGGGTGCAGCGCAATTATTGCTAAAGTATGAAAATTTATAATGACAACTGTTCAGAAAATTTCTCAAAAAATTGAGCAGAAAACGGCTCAAGTGGCTCTTATTCCAAAGCTTATTCCTGTTTTTACTGGAAAAGCAGATGTGCGAGCCGCTTGGGGAGGACGGGGTTCTGGAAAAACACGTTCTTTTGCTTTGATGTCGGCTGTGGTGGGATATCGCCATGGAATGGCTGGAGAACGCGGGATTATTCTTTGTGCAAGGCAATTTCAAAATTCTCTTAATGAAAGTTCTTTGGAGGAAATTAAACGCGCTATCGAGTCTTATCCTTTTTTACAAGACTATTATGAAATCGGCGATAAATATATTAAGTCAAAAGATGGACGGATTGTCTATGTGTTTGCTGGGCTTGATCGCAATATCGCAAGTATTAAATCAATGGGACGCGTTTTCCTTTGTTGGGTCGATGAAGCCGAGCCCGTGACAGAAACTGCTTGGCAAACACTTATTCCAACTTTGCGCGAAGAAGGAAAAGATTGGAATGCAGAATTATGGGTCACATGGAACCCATGCCATGAAAATGCAGCCGTGGAAAAACGTTTCCGAAATGTCGATAATCCTCATATCAAAGGGGTGGAAATCAATTGGCGTGATAATCCGCAATTTCCTGAAAAACTCAATCGTGATCGAATGGACGATTTGCAGCAAAGACCAGAGCAGTATAACCATATTTGGGAAGGCGAATATCTCCAAGCTGTCCAAGGGGCTTATTATCAGAAATGCCTGCTGGAAGCCGAAATGGAAGGGCGGATTACCACTGTTCCACGGGATCCTTTGATGCAGGTGAGAATCTTTTGGGATATCGGGGGAACAGGCGCAAAGGCTGATGCTACCGCATTGTGGGTGGCGCAATTTGTTGGACGTGAAATCCGAGTGCTCGATTATTATGAAGCCCAAGGACAACCTCTCTCAGAGCATGTGGGCTGGGTCTTTCAAAGGGGATATGAAAAGGCTCTTATGGTCTTGCCTCATGATGGTGCAACAAAAGATCGTGTCTATAATGTGAGTTTTGACAGTGCCCTTCAACAAGCCGGTTTTCAAACCAAAATAATTCCTAACCAAGGAACAGGTGCTGTGAAAATGCGTATCGAAGCCGTACGGCGGTTGTTTCCTGCACTATGGTTTAATCGTGAAACGACATGTGCGGGGAGAAAAGCGCTTGCTTGGTATCATGAAAAGCGCGACGAACAGCGCAATATCGGACTAGGGGCTGAACATGATTGGGCTAGCCATGGAGCCGATGCCTTTGGACTGATGTGTGTGGCTTATGAACAACCAAATGCTAAAGCGCGAAAAAAACCTTATCGCTCGTTTCACCATTCTCAAACTTCATGGATGGCTTTTTAATGAATAGTTCTACAGATTCTTCTTTTAATCAAATCAAAACGCTTGAAAATCAAGCTCTCTTTAAAAAACTCGTGGGTTGGTATCAGGATGATATTGATCATGTCGAAAAATGGCGAAAAAATGCCCAGGAAGATTACGATTTTTATAATGGACGGCAATGGAATGAGCAAGACTTGGCTGTCTTGCACGAACAAAACAGACCGGTGATGACTTTTAACCGTATTGCGCCTTTAATTAATGCCGTGATTGGGGCTGAGCGCAATAATAAAAGGCAAGTGCAATTTATTCCACGACAAGAAGGGGCTGCCTTTGCAAACCAGATTTTGACAGGAGCAGCCGAATGGTTTCGCGATGAAGCCGACGGGGAATACGAAGATTCCGATGCTTTTCAAGATGCAATTATTTGCGGTATGGGCTGGACAGATACACGCCTTGATTATGAACAAGATCCCCAAGGAAAACCAATCATTGCGCGGCTGGATCCTATGAAAATGGTGTGGGATGCAAGTGCTGTCAAGTCTAATCTTATTGATGCTCAACGCTTATGGTATATTGATGAAAAACCCCTTGCTGTGGCGCAGGAAATGTTTCCCAATGTTCATTGGAGTGACCTTAATGCTGATTGGGTTAAACATCAGAGTTTTTTACATTCAACCAGCGATGGGATGACACAAAGTTATCAGTCCGAGAGGGGGTATCAAGGAGAAGAGGGGAGCGGCTATCAACGTCCTAAAATGGTGACATTGGTAGAATGTCGCTGGTTTGAACGCGAGGTGGTTTATAAAGTTCTCGAGCCTCTAAGTGGAAAGTTTGTCGATTATTCAGAGCAGGATTTCCAAAATTTAAGCAAAACCTTTCCTCATGTCCAGGCAACAAGGTTGAACAGAAAAATTGTCAAACGGGCATTTTTAGGTAGAAAGCTGCTTGAAGCGCCTGATAAGCCTTTGGTTCCACCCAATCAATTGGGATGGGAGTGTATTACCGGTACTTTTGATAAGTTAAGCCGACAGTTTTACGGAATTGTGCGCCCTACAAAAGATCCGCAACGGTGGGCAAACAAATATTTTAGTCAAGTGATGCATTTGCTCAATAGCCAATCAAAAGGCGGAATTATGGCAGAGCGCGATGCTTTTGATGATGATCGACAAGCCGTCGAGAGTTGGGCTAGAGCCGATAGTATTACTTGGTTGAAAAGTGGGGCGGTGTCTGGGGGAAGAATCCAGCCTAAACCCATGGCACAATTTCCGCAAGGGTTTTTCCAATTGTTTAATGAAGCAAAGAGCGCACTCGAACAGGTGACGGGGTTGTCTTCTGAATTTATTGGAACGCGAGCTGTCAATCAGCCCGGCATTCTTGAGCAACAACGGCGACAATCGTCACTTAATCTTTTGGCTTCCTTTTTTGATGGGTTGCGTCGATATCGGCAACGACAGGGAAAAATTATTCTCTATCTTATTCAAAATTATCTGTCCGATGGGCGGTTGGTGCGTATTGCTGGTGATGAAAATGCCCAGTATGTGCCGCTGACACGCGAAATGGTGACAAGTTTGGAATATGATATTGTCGTGGATGATGCACCAACAAGTCTTAATGAAAAAGAGCGTACTTTTGCACTGATCATGCAATTGCTGCCTTTGATGCAAAATTTTACAACGCCTGAGATTATGCTCGATCTCTTACGCTATTCGCCTTTACCGGCTTCACTTATTCATAAAATTGCGATAAAGGCGCAAAACTCTTTTCAAGAAGAGCAAAATGCCTCAGCGCAGATGGGGGATAATGTGGGGACAGAGCAGATAATGCAGATGTTGCAGACAGCAAAGGCTCAACAATAGGGTGCTTTGTCATGCGTGACTTCTGATAAACGCCATATATCATAAATTGCTTATCGATTTTCGTAGTGCATGGGCTGCCTTTTCTTAAAAGACCTGTTTTGTAGGGCAGGACTGTTGGGAAAAGCAGGGTGGAGAGGGAGTTTTGCTGTCATGTGGGGTGAACATGGTGGGAATGGTGGGCGCAGAATGGGCTTATCGATTTCCATAGTGCATGGGCTCCCTTTTCTTAAAAGAACTGTTTTGTAGGGCAGTGTTGTTGGGAAAAGTAGGGTGGAGAGGGGAGTTTTGCCGTCATGTGGGGTGGAGAGCATTGGGGGGAATACTGGTGCTCAAATGATGGGAGAACATTGAGGGGATAAGTGCTTATGGGCTGTTTTATCTGAAAAATTTGATTTTATTGTTTAAAAAAAGAGAAGGCTAATGTCATGGATCAAGAACACTTAACGCCGGCAGAACAAAACCAATTGAAACAAGATTTTCTGGTCTCAACACAAGAGGGAGAAGATGGTGAAATTGCAAGAGAAGAAAAAACTCTTGAAGATAATTTTCAAGGGCAAGTGCATCAACAACAGTACTCTTCGCAAAAGGCTGGAAAAGAGGTTCAAGGGGGAGAAGATGTTCCACCAGATCCGCAAAAAGACTTTATGGGCTATATGCAATGGTTGGGAAAAACACTCCAAAAACAAGGGCTTGTACATGAAAAACAACAGCCTTCTCTTGCTCGCGAAGCAGAACAGTTGCATGCATTTTTTCAGCAGTCTGTTGCCAGTGTTAAACAAAAGCATCATGATTTTGATCAAGCAGCTGATTTTATTTATGAAACGCGGGCTAAACAGTTGGCAGCTTGTGCTTCGCTCTATCCTGAGATGGCAGATCCCCAAAATATTGATGCGATAATTGGTGATGAGTTGAAGCAGATCTTGCGCGATTGTGCGCAAAAAAATCAAAATCCGGCTGAAGTGATTTACTCTATTGCACAAAAAATTGGCTACACAAATGTTCCCAATAACATGGGTGAAAATTTACAGGAAAGACACAATTCTGCACGTACTCTTGCTGCTTATAACGGCTTGACGCCAAATGGGCCGATTTCTTTGGATATGCTTGATAAAATGTCAGAAGCAGAGTTTAGCGCTTGGGTTGCTGATCCTAAAAATAAAGCCGCTTTTAATCGTTTAATGGGGGGAAGAGAATTTTAAAAACAAGAATGTGGCAGGTGTTTTTTGCGGGAATGTTAAGAGGCTTTTGGCGCAGAAGAATGCGGGAGTGTTTTTTGCGGGGAATGTTAAGAGGCTTTTGGTGCAGGAGAATGCGGGGGGTGTTTTTTGCGGGAACGTTAAGAGGCTTTTAGCGCAGAAGAATGCGGGAGTGTTTTTTGCGGGGAATGTTAAGAGGCTTTTGGTGCAGGAGAATGCGGGGGAGTGTTTTTTGCGGGAAAGTTAAGAGGCTTTTAGCGCAGGAGAATGTGGGGGAGTGTTTTTGCGGGAACGTGGAGCGGCTTTTGGCGCAGGAGAATGCTAGGGGATTTCTTAAACACGGATGTGGAGAGGAGAGCTCTTATAAGGGGGAGGCAGACGCTAACAGAAATTAGATAAAACTCACAAACAACCTATTCACCATTTGAAATGAAATGTGGTGTTTTAACAACCGGCGCTTTGCCGGGTTTTTTATGTCAATAAAACTTTTAGAGGACAAAATGACTGTAACTTATATCGGACTTAATGACCCAATGGCAGTGCGCACATGGTCTAAATTACTAAACCAAGAAGTCTCAAAAGCACTTCCAATTGCACCGTTGATTGGAAATGATTCAAACAGTATCGTACAATTAAAAGATGAAACCACGAAAGCAAGTGGGGATGCTATTAGCTTTAATTTGCGTGTGCAGTTGCTAGGCGATGGGGTGAGCGAAGGGCAGACATTGGAAGGCAATGAAGAAGCTTTACAGTTTCTCAATGATCGCTTGGCAATTAATGAACTCGTTCATGCTGTGCGTGTCAAAAATGAGGGAACGATTGATCAACAACGAATTCTCCATGATTTGCGCACCGAGGCAAAAAATGGTTTGGTTGATTGGTATGCAGATCGTCTGAGTATGATGTTCTTCATTCAAGTTTGCGGGTATACCGCAAAAACAATTAACTTTGAAGGACGCACGATTACCCTTAAACCAGTTCATTATGGGTTTAATGCGCCAACGGCACCAACCAATAAACGTGTGGTACGTCCTAATGATAAAGCAAAAGATGAGGACTTAAAAGAAGACGATGTTTTTGATCTCAGCTTGATTGATAAAGCAGTTGAACGGGCTAAATTGGCAAATCCTAAAATTAGACCTGTGCGGATTGATGGCGAAAATGTCTATGTGCTTTATCTACATCCAACCCAAGTGACACAATTGCGAACCAATACTGATGCGGGGCAATGGCTCGACATTACTAAGGCAATCTATAGTGGAAGTCGTATCAAAAATCCGCTCTATGATGGGTCTTTGGGCATGTATAATGGTGTGGTTTTGCGCGAAGCTGAACATATTACCGAAGGGGTCGAAGCTGGAACCGCTAACAAAGCTGTACCAAATGTGCGGCGGGCTGTTCTGCTTGGTGCGCAGAGTGCTGTGATTGCTTTTGGTAAAGATCGAGGGGCGACACGCTATAAATTGGTGGAGGAACTCTTCGACTATGAAAGAGAATTCGGGGTTGCGGCAAAAACCATTATTGGGATGAAAAAAACTTGCTTTACCTTGCCAGGCAGTACGCAAGGGGCTCAGGATTTTGGCACTATTGTCATTCCAACTTATGGAGCACCCGCTTAAAGCAAATTTTTGCTTTCTTCCCCCAACAAGAGGGATCTGTTGGGGGAAAAATTTAAAATGCTTCCAGAAACAAGGACAGGCTTATGACCACTTTATCCTCTGATCCCCAAAATCTAAACCTTACACATTCAGACCATTCTAAAACTTTTGCTTATATGGTCGCGCTTATTCAAGATGAAATTGACGATACAACAGCGGAATATTCCCTGCAAATTCAAGATTCAATTTTTACGGCTTTGCGTTTGTGTGAACGCGAACCCTTTTTCTTTAATGAAAAAAGAGAAAGGACGTTTAAAACACAAAGTGGTAAAACATGGTATGGGCAAGAAGAAGGGGTTTTTATTGAAGCAGAAAAGAGTTTGGAGGGCGTCTTTTTAGTAACAAAGAGTGCAACACCAACAAAGTTGTTCTTTAAGCCCTTGGAAGTGTTGCATCAACAATATGGTATGCATCCTGCGCTAGGAACGCCATTCTTTTATACCTACCTTGATCAAAAAATAGGACTCTTTCCAACACCAGAACATGTGGAAGCTGTACAGCTTTCTTATGCTCCTGTTCATTTTGCCGATGAACAGCTGAAAGAGGATGATAACCCTTGGTTGATTTATGCTTTTGATCTTATTAAAGCACGAGCAAAATATGAACTTTATAAAAATATTCTTAAAGATCCTGAATATGCCGCCGTTTCTTTCAGAGATTTTCAAGAACAGCTTCAAGCTTTGCGCATTGAAACATCGCGCCGAAAAGGTTCTTCAAAGATTCGCCCAATGCGTTTTTAAAAGACTTTTTTCCAAATCGTTTATGGCTGGCGTTGAAGGTTGGTTTGGCACTGGTGGCTGGTTTGTCACTTATGGCTGGATACACGCGTTGGGTGTTGATGGTGAAGGGCTGGTGGATGGCGTTGGGGTGGCCATTATTTATGGTATCGTTTTTTTTTGGTGCGTTAAACAACCCAAGGTTGTTTATTTTGTTGAATTTTATGCCTTTAGAGTTTTAAGGGCTTTTGTGGTTTTTTATCCATAAGCCTTGGTGTTTTGAATGGCACTGAGCTTTTCAAAGGTTTTATGGGGGGCTTTTGATGGCTCTTTCCCCCGTCATTGTGGGGGTTGATTTTGCGGGCAGTTGATTTTGGTTTGGCGCTGGTGGATGGCGTTGGGGTGGCTATTATTGATGGTATCGTTTTTTTGGTGCGTTAGACAACCTAAGGTTGTTTATTTTGTTGAATTTTATGCCTTTAGAGTTTTAAGGGCTTTTGTGGTTTTTTATCAATAAGCCTTGGTGTTTTGAATGGCACTGGGCTCTTCAAAGATTTTATGGGGGTCTTGATGGCTTTTTTCCCAATCGCTGATTATCGACCCGATGTGGCGGATATCAATGGAATTTTTACCGATGAACTTGTTAATGTGCTCCCGGCTGATGGCTCCTATATCCCTATGCCAAGTTTTGAGCCTTTATCAGAGCCTTGTCCGGAGCCAATTTTAGGCACTCTTGCGGTTAAAACAAAAAATGGGGTTTCTATTATTGTCGGGACAAGAGAAAAAATCTTCTTGCTTGATAATACAACAATGAACTGGAAAGATATTAGCCAAAAAGGAAAACCTTATCTGGCTAATGTTGATGCTCCGTGGTCTTTTGCTTTGTTTGGTGATTTGATCATTGCGGTGAATGCCAATGATAAACCACAAGTGATTGATATTAACCATGATAAAACATTTAGAAATTTAGGAGGAAATCCACCACAGGCAGGGATTGTTCGAATCTGGGGAGATTTCGTTTGTTTGATGAAATTAACCGAGTATCCAAGAAGGGTTCATTGGTCTGGATTAAATGATGCTGAATTTTGGACCGTGGGGAAAAAAAGTTGTGATTATCAAGATTTTCCTGATGGCGGATTCGTCCAAGGGGCAACGGAGACAACAAATCCAATTATCTTTATGCGTTCTGCAATCTATGCCGGTTCTTTTATCCCTGGCTCTAAGATTATTTTTAGTTTCCAAAAAATCCACGATAAACGAGGCGCAAAAAATGCTGAATCAATTGTTTGTAGAGGCGATTTAGCATTCTTTGCCGATGAGGGCGGGTTTTATCAAATAACAAATGAGGGACAGATTATACCCATTGGGTTCGAAAAAGTCGATCGAACGATGACCGCAAAATCAAGGAAGGATAATCTGTACACTCTATCTGCTGCTATCGATGGGGTGTATAATCGTGTTTATTGGATGGTTGATTCTGATGAGAATCTTCATAAACGTATCTTGCTCATTTATGATTGGGGATTGCAAAAATGGACAAAAGCTCTCGTCGATATCAAAATGATATTGCCTATTTTCTTAGCCGGAACAACCCTAGAAGGTCTTGATTTTGTGACTAAGAATATTGACGATTTGTCCTTTTCTCTTGATAGTAAAGCTTGGAAAAATGAATCGCCTATTCTGGGGGCATTTGATCAACAGGGGAGACTGGGTTCGTTTTCTGGGTGTCCTATGGCTTGTGTCGTGACATCACAAGAAATGGGACAGACAAATGGCATGATAACACGAGTGAAAAATATTATGCCTCAAGTCAATAGTGGAAAGTTTTATTTGTCTGTGGGAATGCGCTTTCGACAATCTCTTGAAGAGGAAACTGTTTGGTTGCCAGAAAAACAGCCCTCTTATAATACTGGACAAATTCATTGTCGTGCAAGGGCACGGTTTTATCGCTTTAAATTGCGTATTCCTGAAGGGGTGAATTGGACTCATGTCACTGGATTTGATGTGGAATTGACGCGGGCCGGCATGCGATAGGCATGCCCTTTTGTAATACCATGCGATAGGCTCAAACCTCTATTATTAAAGAACAAATGCCCCATAGACTTCCCAAGCCTTTATAAACAAAGGCACAATGCGATAAGCTGTGTCTTTATAATATGAAGAACAAGGTGGTGCGTTATGTTTCATGCTTTTCTGCGATAAAGGAAAATAGGCTGCACCATGGTTTATTTTTATAAAGAAAAAAGTTCCCTCTTTGTTGTGACAAAGGGATGATGGGGCTTTTTTTCTTTTATTGTGCGGGGGGCATGGAATGCGTGAAGTATGCATGGGGATGCGTATTGCTCAAATGAGGGAAATGACAAAGCTAAAAGAGCTAAAATTATGATGCAAGAGAGTCAAGATTTATATTCTGCTCATCTGACAGAGCAGTGGCCATGGGAAAAAATAGCTCCCTATCAAGAGGCTCTCAATGCTGCATTGAAAAAATATGTTCAGCGCTTTCCGGATGATGTTTGTCTGGAAAAAATTGCTGAAGAAATCGCTACAGGACAAGCACAATTGTGGCTGGTCTTAAAAAATAAAATCCAATTTAGTGCTTTTGCAATTACCAAAGTTGAAATAACCCATACGGGAAAAAAATGCGTCGTTCTCTCTGATCTTGCTGGAGAGGGAGGGCTGAAATTGGTCAAGTTGATTGATGAAGTCGAAAAATGGGCGCGAACAATTAATGCTGAAGAAATGCACATGTTTGGAAGAACTGGATGGGCGAAAAAGCTCGCTCATCACGGATATTCTCGTAATCTTATTCAATATAGAAAGGTTCTGAACCCATGAGTAGAAAAACCACACCTCAAGTGCAGACAACAACACAAACAAATGCTCCACCTGCTTGGGCGGCTGATATTCTTAAACAAGCCAGTGCTGATGCACTTGGACTTTATAATAAAGGAATTGGCGGAAACGTTTATCAGGGAGACAGAGTCGCTGGTCTTAGCAATATGACAAAAAATGCGCTGACCGGTTTACAACAAGCAGCAGGGCTCTATAACAATCCAACGGTAACGCAATGGTTGAGTGCACCAACCAACAGCGCTACAAATCTTTCCGGTATGGCTAAGGGAAGCTGGATTGGAAGCAATAGTAAATTTAATACTGCATTGCAAAATGCTCTGAATAAAACGTCCGATGCAATTAATCAATCGATGTCGGGAGCAGGACGTTATGGCTCTGGGGCTCATACTGGTGTGCTGGCCGATGAGTTAGGCGCCTTGGCAACAAATGCTGCAGCACAGCAATATAATCAAGATATTAACAATATGATGAATGCAAACCAGATGATTGATCGCTCTCAGAATGATCAAGTTAATGCGGCAAATAGCTATTATCAAGGACAGAGTAACGTGCAAAGCAATGCTTTGAAAGGGGGCATGATTCAAGATATAAACCGCCAAAATGTCTTAGATGCTGAACGCCAAAAATGGTCAGAAAAAGATAATCAAGATTGGAACCGATTGCAAAGTTTGTTACAGGTAGGAACACAGGCTGCTGGAAATTACGGAACGACTTCAGGAAAATCCACGACAATGCCTTCTGTGACAAAAGATCCATTGCGTGATGCGCAGCAAGTGCTTGGATTGGTCGGAGGAATTTTAGGGCTTTGTGATGTGAGAGCAAAAGAAAATATTATCCCTGTGGGGCAGAAAAAGGGATATCCACTTTATACCTTTAATTATAAGGGAAATCCACAACGTTATCAGGGCGTTATGGCGCAAGACGTGTTGCGTGTGAACCCTGAAGCTGTTTATGTCAATGCGAAAACAAAGTTATTGCATGTTGATTATGACAAAATAGGCCTGAAAATGGAAAAAATGAAAATGGAGAAAATGCCGGCATCTAAAAATAAAATTGCGGCTTTCTTTTCTTCATTTTTTGCTCGTTTTCCCTTTTTGAAAAAAGAGTATCTTCTATGAGCTCGATTTATGATTGGTCAATTGTTGCATCAGAAAATGCTTATGTCGACGAGAATATAAACTGGGCAGAAGGGCAACCGCCAAGCACAGTCAATGATAGTGCTCGCGCTATGATGCAACGCATCAAAGAATATTTGTTGGATAATGGGGGCGGGATTGAAACACAGTTTACTGTCGATGTGGAAAACGAGAGAACGTCACTTCGTTTGGCAACAAAGTCTTTTTTTGAGACTTATATGGATGGCATTGTTGTGCGCTTTAAAGCACAAGGCGTCAACAGAGGAATAACAAATATTTCTTTAAATCAATTGCCGCCAAGACCAACTTATATGGCAACGCCAGAGGGTATTGTGCCTTTAAAGGGCGGGGAAATTCAAAAAGGGGGGCTTTATGAGATCGTCTATACGCGTGATATTGCCGGAAAAAATGCTGATGGCTGGTTTTTAACCAATCCTACTATAAAACTTCCTGAAATTCCGCCCTTTCCTCCTTTGCCTGAAACTTTTTCTTCTGGATTTATCGGGACTTTTGCTACAGAAAAAATACCCTCTGGATGGTTACTGTGTAATGGTAAAGAATATTCGCGAAGGAACTATGCTAATCTCTTTGCTGTTCTGGGAGAAACATGGGGAAAAGGAGACGGGAGAACAACATTCAATGTTCCCGATTTGCGTGGAATGTTTTTACGGGGGCTCGATAGTGGAAAAGAAATTGATAAAGGACGTCGCTTGGGAAGCCGACAAGAAGAGTCTTTTCAATCCCATACCCATGAGGGAAAAACAGATTCAACAGGTAACCACCAGCATAGTTATCCAATGATTGACGAAGTAGTTTGGGATATGAATCACGGTGAATATTATAGACATCTGGCTCAAGTCTACAATAAAGATCGGTTAACGAAGGCTGCGGGAGAGCATGAACATAAGGTCTTGTTGCAAAAAACAGGGGGGGATGAAACACGCCCCGTCAATATGGCGGTGGTTTATGCTGTCAAAGCCTGAGAATGAAAGCTGTGTGAGAGAAAGATAAAAATGCTAAAATGTTTGTTATGAAAAAAAGTCTTATTGAATATAAAGTCTTATAGAATATATTGTGTAGAAAGTTTTGAGGCGCTTTAGAAAAAACTCAACTCTCTTTATTTTTTGTGCTGCCTTTGTTGGATGTCTAAAGGTAAGTTTGCCTATTGTTCTTTAGAGGATCAAGACGGTGATTATTGAAGGTAGGGGGAGAACAAAAAAACTTTCTTTATTCATGGCGTTTTTTGCTGATGAATCAATATTTTAGCTCAAATGCCTCTCTTTTGTGATATCGTGATCCATTATTTCAAGTGCTGGGGTTAAAGCGCTGCTGTGCGATGACAAAAAGCCCCTAGATAATTTTATCCTATTATAGCGTAAAATACCGTCATTAAAACACTATTATTGAAGGTGGTGATATCAGTAAGATAGCTTAAAGTATTTAATACATTAGCAACTGTTCTGGTGAGGATTTGCTTGGTTAAGTATTATGCAAGTGAATCATATAAATAATGAGCAGATATGGAGCCCCTTCAGAGGAGTTGGATTGTTTACAAACCGATGTGGGGCTAAAACCTTTGTCCTTTGAGGGTGGTGGAAAGAGGTCAACGGATATGTTTATTTAAAGCGAGAAAAAGCAAAATGGAGCGCTCCCTTTTTTGGCAAAGCGTGTAGGAAAAAAGCCACTCTTTGTTTTCAAAATGGGTGCACTGTTGGCAAGAGCAGCAGGTTGGCGATGCGTTGTAACGTATGGTGAGGCATTGAACTCTCTGAGATGGCATTTTGTGCTTATCAGGCAACTTCTTGAAACAGGATGAGAGTGATACGAGAAAATCTATAAGACAATAGTTTATCCCGTTGTGTTGTAAAATACCATTGTTTGAGATGTGGTTAAAATTTTATGCATGGGGTGTTTTTCGTCTGTGTGTATTCCTAAAGCAGCGTTTTTTTGTAGAGTAACTCTGGACAGGGGATACATTACAAGGATGCATTTGAAGGGGGAAGCCAAGTCAAATCTGTTAGATAAGAAGCCAGATTGTTTACAAACCATTGTTTATTGATTGCCATTATTTAAAGACCGGTGTGGGCTTTGTCCTTTTGGGGAAAGCTGACACAGCATGCAAGGTGACATGCATTTCTCTTTGGTTTTAGGTGGTAAAATCATCATTTTAGGTGGAAAACAGAGTATAATCTAAAAAAATACCTTGTAAAAATTTTCGATGAGGAATTTTTTTTCAAAAGCTTTTCATATGGTT
>NZ_JBHIOW010000005.1:8845-16885 GCF_042195725.1 Bartonella sp. AP65SXKL | reverse complement strand
TTCTGAGGTTTTCTGAGGTTTTCTGAGGTTTTCTGAGGTTTTCTGAGGTTTTCTGAGGTTTTCTGAGGTTTTCTGAGGTTTTCTGAGAAATGCAAGAGCCGTACAACGGAAAAAGATATGCAAATGCCTTAATACGCGTTTAGCTTATCAAAAAGGGGGATATAATGGCACTTTTTCCATTTTCTATTGCTGATATTGATGATCCGGAATGTATTCGTGTGGTTCTTTATGCTAGCGGAAGAATGGGACATGCTCCTTTAAACGCATTGTTGAAGAAAGCATATGAAGATATTACAAAAATTGCAAAGCGCATGGATGCTTTAGAAAAAAAATTAAATGCTCTAGATCTTACCAATGTCGAACAGAAAAAAAATGAGAAAGAAGAGAAGCAAGACAGTATTAATAGTGTTGTGAGTGGTGGAATAACGACACCAAACAGTTTTGTGAGCGCACCAGAAATTAAAACAGAATCATCGTCCGTTGGAGACATATTTTTTTCTCCAATATACGAGGCGCCAAAAATAGACTACAGCTCTTTTATTTCAAAATTTACAGCACATAAGCCGCTAGGAATATACAGTAGTGTTGCTCAAAACATCAGTGTTGAGCATTCTAGAGAGATTTCTTCTTTGTTAGAAAAGGAAAAATAGAAAAGAGTGATCATAACAATATGTATGGGTTGAAGCTATAGATGAGATAAACCTGATTTATATCTTCGGTGGGGATTGGAATTGCACTCTGTTTGAGATGTTAAAAAAGGGTAAAAATTGATAGAGAAGCGTTGTTGCAGGATAAGTTGATCATGCGTTGTTGGGGAGAGTAGGGCGCATATTGAAATCTAAGGGCAAGTTTTTAAAGCCTACAGAGAAAGGAGCCGTGTTCGAACAAAAACGCATGACAAAAGAAGTTTTAAAAAAGATAAAAAATCTTGCAATCATTTTAAAAAGCTTTTTGGATAGGGCGTTTGATGATTTTAAATCTATAAAAAATTGCCATTTTTACGCTTTTTAAAAAGAAAAAAAGTGCAGTTCATCGCAATTTTAATTTGTTAAAAATCCCATAAAAAGAAAATGTTAATTGCTAAAAGGACAAAAGCAGAAAAATGCCTATAAGAAAATCATGCGTATCGTTGTGTCTTTTCTTATAAAGAAGAGAAATGCTATACTGTTGGAGCAGGCTTGAAGGCTAACGTTTCACTTGTTTTCTTATCAGACAAGATTGTACAAGCGGTTGTTGATTTGTCTTGTCCTGTTTATGCTGTAAAGACTGTCCTTTCAGGTGTGATGATATAAGGCAAGCCTCTTTGTAAGAGCTTCCATGATACAAAAAGTGTTTTTTAAAGGGCATGGCAAATATTTAAGGCAGGCTTATTTGTTGAGCTTTAAGTTTAAGTCAATCACATGCGAGAAAGCCAAATGAACCCCGATGCAATCTGGGCTGTTGATAGATCAGATTGGGTGAAGAATCTTCATCTTTTGAAGTGGTGAATGTAAGTTAAGAAAAACCAGCTTTTACAAGCGTAAAAGAACGGGTCTTATTATAATTATGGACTTAAATCATGTGTGTTTTTTCATGGATTATATTGAGATAAAGCTACAAAGTATTTTGATTTATTTGATACGTTTTTATTTTAGAAAGTGTATTGTTATAAACAGCTCTCCTCAATACGAATGTATCATTATTTATACTCTTTTTGGATATTTTTATAAATATAATTAAAAAGCTTGCAATACTATACGTTTTGTGTATAAGTATTTATTATTGATTTCTTTTGTATTTTATTTAGTTATATCTCTATTCATAAGCCGCGCCTTTAAATGGTGCGGCTTTTTTTACTTTCTAATAACAGGGGCGCTATATATTTGTTATTGAGATGGCTTTGGATATTTTTCTCATTATTGTATTTTGTGATTTCATTTTGCAGTGAAATTTTTAAATTCTTGTGTGTTTTATCCCAATAGGGAAGATTCAAATAAAAATGCAGGCGTCTGGGTTTGGTTTCTTTGCTTTGGTTGGGGGGCGTTGAATAGTTAAAGAATCTTTGTGATTGTTTGACGGAGAATGATATGAGGTGAAGCATAAAATGGTGGCGCATTTGAAGGGCCATTATCATACATGCCAGCATGGTCAAAAATGCAAATGTGTCTTTAACAGTGTTTGTTGATCTCGATTAGAAAGTCCATTCTTTTTTGTTAGGAGTTTTACATCTATAATCTCTTAATCTTGTTTTAGCGACTGCTTTTTGAGGGGGCGGTAATAGAAGGCGTATAAGATTTTATATATGAAGTGTTTGTGTGGTGAATAACGGTAAATCCATTGAGCACTCCCATCTTTACGCTTATGTAGAGGCAAGCCCGCACCATTATTGTATTTTCTAGCTCCCAATTTTGCTACGGTCTTTGACACTTAAGACGATTCATAAGAGGCATATGCCTTTCTTATACAGTTTTTAATCCACATGCTAGCTCCGCTTGTAACTTGTAAGCAACATGGTTTTGATTGTTTCAATAGAAAACAAACTTCGGATGAGAGAATCCTATGGTGTTCGGGTTTCTCATTCAACATGTAAAACAATAAATATTCTTTATAAATCAATATGACATGTCTTAACAAAGACGAATTGTTTATAGATCCGCATGGATAAAGAATCTTTGTCTTTAAAAGTGGTGAGAGAAAATCATCAGCCCTATTTTTTCATAAAGGGCATGAGAAAAGTGTTTCATAAGAATTTTATACGATAAGAATTATACGGTAAAAAAGAGAGTCTTTTGACATAAGAGTCTTGATCGTTTGCGGCTATAACCTGTATTGTGTACACAGATACTTCTATCATTTTTTGCTGTAAAAGCTTCTCTTGGGATATTAAAGGGTACAATCTTTATGGAAAAAAGAATCCGAGCAAGACAAAAGGCTTATTTCAAAAGATTATATCGCAAGATTGCTTTTGTTTGCATAATACTTTTTTGTATAGTGTTTTTGTGTTTTGTTGTTGCAAAGGTGGTTAGTTATTTTTCTTCTCATAAAAAAGTAACACAACAAGCACCCGTTGAATTGGTTATTCCTGTTTTTGATCTACGCGTATATTGCAAGGAAATTTCTGCCTCCGTTATGCCCGATATGAAAAGAGAGGTTTATCAGCATTGTCTTAATTTGGAAAGTGAGGCCTATTTTGCTATTCGTGAAATGTGGGATAAGCTTTCTGATAGTGCTAAAAAACAATGTTTGACGAGGATCCGTCCTGGGGATGGAAATTATTTTCTCTTACGAGACTGTTTTCTTAATGAAAGAGAAAATAAAACAGGCAAAAGGCGCAATTACTTTTAAGTTTTTATAGGGAACGTTAAAAGGATGCGAATTTTGATAAAAAGATAAAAGCCTCTTAAATGACTATCTGCCTCAAAACCAATAGCAGCTTGATTTATTTATCTTGTTATATCGCACTTCTTATTTAAGGTGTGGCGACATAAGGTATGGATGGCCTCCTTGAAATGTTTAAGGGGGCGTGGTGGAGTTTCAGGAGGATTTGTTGCGCTTTTTTAAGGGAAATAACGAGTGTGGGAAATCCATTTCGTGATGGTTTTGGTGAATGGTATAATGGTAAAACCATCATGAAATGTATAAAATTTATAAAGCAAGTTCATCTTTATGGTTTAAACAAAGAATAAGCCGGTACTATCTCACACTTTGCTCGCTCCCAATGGTGCTCTCGACAACCCTTTAGCCTTAGAGACGGTTCATAAGAGGCACTTTTAGTCTTTTTATCGTTTTTACTCCACGCAGGTTTTCCCACATGTAACATGCAAGAAAAAGAGATTGATTCAACAGCAAACAGATTGAGGATGAAAAATCCTACGGTATTAATTTTCTTACTCAACACAAAAAATATGAATTATCATTACAAATCAATTTAGTGTATGAATTTTATAAGTATTTTCATTGTTAACAGACCAGTGTGATTTGAGAACCTTCATTCTTTGAGGGTGTAAGTCAATAGACATGACAAAAATGAGTAAAAAAACATTCCTTTTATAAACATTTACGGCTTCTTCATGCGTAAAGCGCTGTGCTGGGTTTAAAAATGTGCTTGTTTTATAATTCTAGTTTTCTTTATCAGAAAAGATAAGTAAGGAAATACGTTAGGCCATTCTTATTGATAGGCTTTGAGGAGGGTATTTTTTTGAGAAGAAGCTGATTTTTAAAAAAGTGTGACATATTGGTCGTTTTTTTCATAATTTGATATTTTTTTGTATTTAAATATTTTGTTTTTAAGCTCAATTTGTTATAAATAAAAACTGTGATTAACTTAAAAACTCTATGGGTTAAAATAAAAATTGATAGTATCATTGACTTGTTTGGGAAAGAAGATTGATCTCTTGGTGATTATAGGGCTTGAATAATACTTCGTGTTAATCTATCTATAAAAGTTAAGAGGTTTTGTGAGGCGATCGTGGATTATCGCTCGCAAGGGGTTGCTTTAGCGATGAAGAGAGGCTATATTTATAAAATAAAGAGGTTCGCGCAGTGACTCGTTGGGATGGAAGTGCTTGTGAGTTAAATGCACGAGGGGGTAGAGAATATCGGCGTTTTTAGGAGCGGTGGTTTTAGAGCAAAAAAGGAAGCTTCTACTATTCTCTGGCAGGAATTTTTTCTTTGTCGGGTGTGTTATATGTGTGTTTTCCTTTTTGTTTTCCACAAGATAATTATTTTTTTTAGTGAAATATGGTTTATTTTAAAAAAAACACTTGGCATTTTACGTGAACATCATTAGGTTTCTGCTGTTTGACAGAGAAAAAGGGAATTTTTGATTTACGATTTCCCTGCTGTTTTGTGATTTTCAAGAAAATATATGCTTTTATCAATATCAGTAGGGTTCGTTTGAGTGAAATAAACGCGGATAGCTTGATAATCGTATGTTAAACATGATCAGCATTATCAAAAGATAATGTAATGAGGAAGCGTCAATTAAGACACACATAAGACAAACACTCCAAAAAGGGATAAAGATGAGGCCACAACAAAATAGACGGGTACGCGGTCGCAATAATAACAATAATGGTAATAACAATAATAATCGTCGCGGTCCTAATCCGTTGTCTCGCAATTATGAAAGTAGCGGTCCGGATGTTAAAATTCGCGGGAATGCTCAGCAAATTGCCGATAAATACATAAGCCTTGCGCGTGATGCACAAGGTGCAGGTGATCGTGTTATGTCGGAAAATTATTTACAACATGCCGAGCACTATTTGCGTATTATTTTAGCAGCAGCTGGGCAAATGTCTCAATCGGTTCGGCGTGATGAAAATCGTGGTGATGAAAACGAAAATCGTGATGAAAACAATGGGCAAGAATGCGGTGAAATAAATCTTGATGGTGAAAAAAAGGATGCTGTCGAGGGTGATACAGATGTATTACAAATGTCGTCGCAAAAAAATGGCAATGGCCAATATGATAAAGCGCAAAATGGGGATGCGCGTGAAAACGCTTTAGAGGCTCTATCGGATGAAAAAACAGATCAAGAGCACTGCCTCTCTGAGAAAAATGTTGAACCTGTCAAAAAAATACGTCGTTCTCCTCGTCGACGTACTGTACGGACTCAAGATGAATCATCTCTTGAGCTTTCACTTACAACAGCAGAAAGCTCTAGCAATGGAGATGCATCAACAGCAACAAAAACAGCAACAAAAGAGGATTCTTCTTTGCCTGGATTAGGTGAGGGGATACAGAGAAAACCACGCCGTCGCCGAGTGGTCAATCTTGAGGCAGAGGAAAATGTTTAAACCTGAAGGGTGCTGTGTAAGCGCACTTGTGTGGTGATGTTATTGGTATCATGATAATAAATTATAATATGCTCAAGAAGCTTCTTGCGCTTTCCTTGAGTTTTCACGGGGCTGTATTGAGACTTAACGAAGGCTGTTGACAGAAAAGATTGCCTCTTTGCTGAGATTTAAGTAAGGGGATACAGGGGAAGATGCGTCGTCGCTCAAGTGGTCAATCTTGAGGCAGAGGAAAATGTTTAAACCTGAAGGGTGCTGTATAAGCGCTTGTGGTGATGTTATTGGTATCATGATAGTAAATTGTATATACTCAAGAAGCCTCTTGCGCTTTCTTTGGATTTTCACGGGCAGTATTGAGACTTAACAAAGGGTGTTGACAGAAAAGATTGCCTCTTTGCTGGGATTTAAGTGAGGAAATACAGAGAAAACCGCATCCGTGTATTTTAAGAGGCAGTTCTTTTATGAAGAACGCAATGTCGTTGTTTTATTTAATTCACACTTATATTCAATGTATTCATGCCCATTTCGCACTGGTGTTCATGAATTCTATCATGTGAAATCCATCGGTTATCTTTGCTTAATAAAAGATGTAAACTGGGCGTTATTGCTTTAATTTTCAATGTTGCAACAGTTCTTCTTTTGATACCTGATCATTCATAAGAGGTATTTTATTCATCCATTTCCTTGCTGGGATATGTGAGGAAATGATTTTGATTCAGTTTTTTACGAACAGATTTGAAAGGGAGAATCTTACAGTATTTGAGGTTCTCATTTGACATGCAAAATAAATCATCACTATAAATTAATATGTTGAATTTTTGCACTCAAGAAGAGGTATTTCTTGCACGTTTATTAGCTTTTCCCAAGTGATGTCATTTTCTTAAAATGGGAATGCGTTGACAGAAAGGTTTCTTCTTTTCCAAGATTTAAGTGAGGGGATACAGTAAAAAACGCGCCGTCGCCCGTGTGGTGGATATTTAAGACTTATCACATTAATTTATAATAATAATTCATTGTTTTGAATGTTAGGTGAGGGCCCCTAAACCCCTAGAATTCTCTCATTTCCAAATTTGTTCCATGTTGGATCAACAAAAACCATTCGCTTGCACGTTGCAAACGGGGAGAGCCCGTGTGGATAAATTTGTATAAGAAGGAATAAAAATGGCTCTTATGAACTCTCTCTAGCGCCAAGGATTGTGGGCAACATCCACGAGTTGGTAAAGCGTGTGATAATGCCGGCTTGCAGAAAATGTTTAAACCTTCAGAATGCTATGTCAGCGCTTATTGATGTTAGTTTTCTTAATGAGGCATTATCTTCGCTCTCTCTTTTGTTGTTTCAACAGAAAGAATGGAGACAAGTGCACCGGTATGATAATTGTAAATCATAAATTTTGTTTGTCCATCAGGGGTTAAAACTTTCAGTACAATATTGTGTTCTGAGAGGCTTTGCGACAAAATCTGTGTTTTTTCCGGTAGAGAGAGCGTATGATGGATAACGTGTGGGTTTTTGCTGAGAGAGGAAGATAGCTCTGTTTGTTTTGGCGCTGATCCGGTTTTTATCACTTTATAAACAATTAAAAACAGTACGGTTAGAATAAGGAAAAGCGTTATTAAAACGGAAATAATCATTAAACCCATAAGTTTTTTTCTCACTCGTTCTACGGCAGGGTCTAAAGGGAGATCTTGAGGCAGAGAATTTTGCTCTGTGTGATGGTCTTTTGAAGGGTGCATTCGCTTATTATCCATCATGTCTTTCATTGATTATTTTTTTTGAGATCTGATGGGTTTATGCTTTTAAAGTTTTTTGTGCAAGAGGTTTGTGGAAGAAGAATGTAAAAGAGGAAGCGATGTTGGTAAAATATCTTCTTTGTGTACTGTAGACAGCTTGTCCTTTACGTTTTGGCTTTTAAGCAGGAAATTTCCATGGTTTGTTACAGACCAGATCAAGTTTACTTCTTGTTGATGTAAACTGGGTTGTACGTTTATACATTGAGCAAAAATTTGTTGTCCATAAAGTGCAAACTTTTTTGTGGACGGGACCATGGCCTGTTCACAAGCTTGAGCCGTGGGATAGATTTTAACCATTGTATTGTTCGAATAGCAACTATTAAAATCATCTGTACATGAAACTAATAAGAGGATAAAAACAAGGGGATTCATCAATTATTTTCCAAATGACAGGTTGACAGAGCGGACTCCAATTTGTCAGCCTAGGGGCTTCTTCACTGTTAAACGCTTTCACAGTTTTTTAGTTCCCCTTTGAGAT
>NZ_JBHIOW010000005.1:0-8745 GCF_042195725.1 Bartonella sp. AP65SXKL | reverse complement strand
GGGTTTTCCCCTTTGAGATGGGTTTTCCCCTTTGAGATGGGTTTTCCCCTTTGAGATGGGTTTTCCCCTTTGAGATGGGTTTTCCCCTTTGAGATGCGTTTTCCCCTTTGAGATGCGTTTTCCCCTTTGAGATGCGTTTTCCCCTTTGAGATGCGGGTTCTATAGTGAATTAATCAAAGTCATTGGCTTGCACGTCATAAAAGGGTGTGTGTGGGGGCTCTATGTCGGTGAGTAATATTTGAAAAAAGACTGAAATGCCTCTTATGGACGCTCTCAAAGGTCAATGGCTGTTGTAACATGAGAGACAAATGGTATGATGATGCTCAGCTACTACTTTTATGAAGTGAAAAGGGGCATGAAGGTAAAGAAGGACGTGGCGTAACAAGGGGCGGTTTTGATGGTTCACTTTACGGGGGCTATTATATCTTATTTACACATACTGTTTTGAAATGAGCGTGGATGCGCTGGGAAATATTAAAAAAGTGCGTGAATGAGGAACACAAGTGTATCCTGTTTTAGGATGCCCTATTGTAACTGAAGAGGATATCTCCATTAAAGAATGCGATAAATAAAAGCATAAAATGTGTAATTTACATCAATTAATTGTCGTTGTCGTGGATGCTTTAAGCCCGTAAAGCTGAAGAGTGATGATGGATATTAGCTTTACTCCTTGAAATTTCATATTCTGCCAAAATAAAATTATATACGCATTGCGAAAATTACACAAAAAGAGATGGGTAATAGGCTCGCTTTTATTTGGCATATAAAAGCTGAAACGGTTTGCTCTTTATCGTTTTGGTTTCTGTTTTAAAATATGCCGGTTATATGAGGGATGGAAGTTGATTGACAGCGGGAATGGATTTTATGTGGCTTTCAGTTCTCATCGTTAAGGTTTTGCGGAACTATTGGGGGACTATAGAGGTTGGTTTAAAGAGGTTGGAAAATATCTTTGTGCTTAATAAACAGATGAGACATTTTGCTAAAAAAGGGGAAAATTCTCTTGTTCATTGTTTAAAATGCTCTTTTAAGAAAAAATATCAAAATAAGTATCAGGAACAGAGAGGCAATAGACAATTCCTTCTTGTGTCAATTTGAGGGAAGCTGAACCATTCACGGAAATGGGAACGATTTTTTCGAGAACGGCACTACCAAAACAGGCTTTTTTATTGTTTGTGGGAGGGATGCCGGATTCAAAATTTTCATGCCAAGTGATGATAAGTTGCGTTTTGCCATTCAGTTTTGTTTCAATTTCACAGCGTACACAGATGCTCCCCTTTTCTTGGGAAAGGGCTCCAAAAGAAAGAGAATTGACAATCAGTTCATGAAAAGCCAAACCGATATGCAAAGCGGCATTGGGAAAAAGATAAGGATCGACGCCTTCAAGTGAAAAACGTTCTGTTTCTTTCATAAAATAACCTAAAGCCTGCGTTTGGACCAATTCGCGAAATTGAGCACCGCGCCAATCGGAATCAGTGATCAGATCTTGAGAATGAGAAAGAGAATGAAGACGACCTTGAAATTTTCGTAAAAAAACCTGAAGAGATTCAGTATAGCGGGCGGTTTGGCTGGCAATACTTTGAATGATCGCTAGAAGATTTTTAGAACGGTGACTGACTTCGCGAAGAAGGATTTTAAGCACTTGTTCACGGCGGCGTAAGCCGGAAATATTGACACCGGTGGTGATAATACCAATAATGTCTTCGTTATCATTGCGGTGGCAATCAATAGAAAATTTGTACCAAATCTCTTGTTTATTTGTATCTTCAAAACGTGCTTCAACAGTTTGCATTTTGCCACTGGCTAAAACTTGCAGTTTGATGGTTTCCATATTGTCTGCAAGGTCAAGCGAAAAAAAGTCGCTGTCACGACACCCAACCCGCCATTTATTGTGCAAATGGTGTGGCAAGTTTTCAGCCCATAAATAAACCAGATTTGTTGCCTGATAGAGAACGCAAATATCAGCACCACGAATCGCTTGCATGAGCGCACTCATATGAGATTTATCCATGGGAGGCTTTGAAAGAGGCGTAACGATCATAATTTTAAGATGTTACCCTGTTCTAAGCCGCTTTAGAAGCATTCTCTTGAAAAAATAAAGCTTGGGAAATAAGCGCTTTCACCATATCAGGGTTAAAAGGTTTGGTCACTAAAAAAGTTGGTTCTGGACGCTCGCCAGTGAGAAGCCTTTCGGGAAAAGCCGTGATGAAAATCACCGGTATACGGTCATTTTTCAAAATCTCGTTGACCGCATCAATCCCTGAACTGTTATCGGCTAATTGAATATCAGCCAAAATCAACCGTGGTTTTTTCTTATGATACATGATGACAGCTTCATCACGCGTGCGCGCTATTCCTACAACATGATGACCTAGGCTTTCTACCATTTGCTCAATATCAAGTGCAATAAGAGGTTCATCTTCAATAATCATGACTTCAGTGGCAATTTGTTGAGAAATATCAATGGATGCTTGGTTGAGAAGCTTGCGAAATTCTTTCGTATCCAGATTCATGATTTCGCTGGCGTCTTGTTCATGAAACCCTTCAACGGCAATGAGCAAAAATGCTTGGCGTGCACGGGGCGTGAGATAGGATAATTTGGCACTGGTTTTTTGTTCAAGACCAAATTGGGGCAGGGGTTCAGGGATGTTTGGTGTGGTTTGGTCAAAAAGATGGCAAAAAAGCCAATAGGTACCAATTCGGTCAGTGGAGGCTTTGGGAAAAATGGAGATGTCGGCAATGAGTGCTTCCAACATCGCTGAAACATAGGCATCGCCAGAGGATTGGCTACCGGTGACAGAGCGGGCAAAACGCCGAAGATAGGGAAGATGCGGGGCAATGCGCGTTGATAATGACATAATTTATAACTCCTTTGACCTTTCAAGCATTTTGTTGGTTGAAATTCTCAACCGATAAAAAAGTTCCTTGATTTGTATGGAACTTTTTACCGGCAGCTATATTTACAACCATAAGGCGAAAAATTCTTCGCGGTGCTACCAGTAATATATGGATTAGGGGGATGAAAAATGAACGACCGTGATGAAAAAAATCTCACTACACAATTTAGAGTTGGAGATGATCTTCTCGGGGTCAATAGCGAAATAGCACGGAAGTTACGTCAATTTTACATGGAAATTCAAGAAGAAGCACTGCCACGGTGTTTGCTTGAGCTTTTAGAGAAGTTGGAGCGCGCAGAGCAATTTGGCTTAAACAATGTGGAAAAGGTTTGAATCCTTTATGTCAAAGTGCGCGAAAAACTTTAAACAAGAACTCCTTTCTGTGTTGCCGGCTTTACGAGCTTTTGCTGTTTCTTTAAGTGGCAAGCACGATAAAGCCGAAGATTTGGTCCAAGATACTGTTATGAAGGCATGGGCTAAGCAAGATAGTTTTGAGATGGGAACTAATCTTAAAGCTTGGCTTTTTACCATTTTGCGCAATGAATTTTATAGTCAAATGCGTAAAAAGGGAAGAGAAGTTCAAGATACCGATGGCGTGTTTACTCAAAATGTCGCTGTTCATCCTGCTCAATATGGATCGCTTGATTTGCAAGATTTCAAAAAAGCCTTAAATTTGCTTTCTGCCGATCAAAGAGAAGCCATTATTCTCATTGGCGCATCGGGATTTTCTTATGAAGATGCTGCGGCTATTTGTGGTTGTGCTGTTGGAACCATTAAAAGCCGTGTGAGTAGGGCGCGTAATCGATTACAAGAACTTCTTAAAGTCAATGGTGAGTCTGATTATGGTCCTGATTCTTACTCAGCTGGAAGTACATTGTGTTCATTTAACGGCTAAAAAAGCATAATAATTATGATTGATAGCCTTGTTTTTTTTATTCCCGTTATAGCTATTACAGTAAAGTCAGTATCTGAGGGAATTCAGAAGTTTGGCGTGTATCCTTAGGAACACAAGAAAAGCCTGTATAAAACTTTCTCACGGGCTTTAGGTTTTATGTTCCATAAGGTTGCCTTCCTTTGTGCTGAAAAATGACGACTTTCAAGTTCGCCAATGGACATTCTATGACAACAAAAACAAATTTGATGCCTCAAATGCCTTCTTCTGATGCAACGATATCACGCTGGCGGTGGGGTGCGATTGTTGTTTCTCTTGTTATGGCTCTTTTGGCATCGGTTTTTATTATGTTGCTTTCAAATGCCGTTGATCGAGAAGTCGCACAGTTGAATACAAGTTCAGAATTGCGCGAACAGGCTGATTTGGTCCTTATTAGCCTGATTGATATGGCTGTTGCTGATCGCAGCTATGCAAAAACGCGCAAGGCGGAAGATAAAATACGTTTTGAAAATGCAGAGCGGGAGTTGGGGAATATTCTCGACTATATCGCACTTATTATTTATGCGCATCCGCAGTGGTATAAATGGTTTACGGCTTTTAAAGAAGAGGTTGAAGCACGAAAAGCCTTTATGAATGCCCATATGCGTGCTCTTGATGCGATTCCTGAACAACCTTCTCAACCTTCTCATGCGGACTCTTTGGAAGTATCAAAGATTCCTGTAGCACGTTTAGCTCAATTGATGACAAGCTTTATTAATGGGGATGATGTGGTGCGACAAAAACAGCGTGAGGGTATCGCATTGATGCGGGCGGCTTTGACATTGGCGGCTATTGTTTCCGTTGTGAGTACCTTTATTTCTGCCTATTTTGTTATTAATCGTTTTCATCGTGATATGCGCTCTTTAAAATTGTATCAATTGCTGCTTCATAGTGAAAATATCGCTCTGGAAGCCCGCGTGAAAGAACGAACACAAGAATTAGAAAGAGCACGTAATCACGCTGAAAAAGAACGCCAACGGGTTGAAATATTGTTGCAGGATGCAAGCCATCGTATTGGCAATTCTCTTGGGACGGTGTCTTCTTTGTTGGGGCTCCAGTTAAACCGGAGCAAAAATGAAGAGGTCCGTGCTGTTCTAGGGGCTGCACGTGATCGTATTCAGACAATTTCTACAGCACATCGTCGTTTGCGCTTAAGTGATGATATGGAAACGACACTATTGGCAGAGTTTCTCAGCTCTGTTGTGCATGATGTCGAATTGGCAGTCCCTTTTGAATTGCGTGAAAACATCACCATTCACACCAACTTTAAAGATTGTCGCCTGTCTTCAAGAGATGCGACAACACTTGGAATTATCCTTGGTGAACTGCTGACAAATTCCTTAAAACATGCCTTTCCTGATCAACGGTCTGGTCATATTTATATCTCCTTTGGTCCCCAGAAAGATGGACAATTGATGCTCATTGTAGAAGATGATGGCGTGGGAATGAAAAGCCAAACTTTAAAACAAAAAACAGGACTTGGTCGTGTGGTCGTGGAACAGCTCTGTATGCAATTTGGTGAAAAACCTCTGTTTGAAACTTCTGCTTTAGGAGGCACAAAGATTGTCATTCCTTTGCCAAAACTTAGCATGAATAGTTCAAAAAAAAGCTCTGACTGATTTTTTAAAAGGGTAAATTTTCTCTTTTCTCGTGGTAAGCTGCCTTTCATTCATCGTGAATGTATGGGGAGGGCATCTTTTCACAAGAAGAAGGAAAAATACGGCTTCAGTAGCGCGAACACAGCACCATTCATATCAGATTGTCAATTGCCTTCAAGAGAAACAATTTTGCTTCTTTATCTTTTGGTGTAATGTTTGATTTTCTC
The DNA here is from genome assembly GCF_042195725.1 of Bartonella sp. AP65SXKL. Taxonomy (NCBI): domain Bacteria; kingdom Pseudomonadati; phylum Pseudomonadota; class Alphaproteobacteria; order Hyphomicrobiales; family Bartonellaceae; genus Bartonella; species Bartonella sp. AP65SXKL. Next base: position 3,095 of record NZ_JBHIOW010000005.1, on the reverse strand, counting down.
TCTTGTTGTTTTTTTGCTTTGTTGACTCCGATGATAGGCTTTCAAAGTTCTCCTTGTCTGAGAGCTTTGAAGTGCTTAAGTTAGCCTTTAAATTTATTTTGAATAAGTGCTTCTTTAAGCCAATAATACTTATATTCGTAAGCTCTATTGCTTTGCAAAGAGAGAGTTTTTTCAAGTTTTGTTATTTTTTGTAAGGCATGTGAAACTTTAAATATGGGGTGTTTTTGTAAAAGTGTGTAAGGAATATTCTTAAGGTAGAACGTGCTCAGAAAGTTCATGAAACACCGTCCTTTAGGGCTATGAACAGCATACATTCAACAAGTGGAATCTATTCAATAAAAAGCTGGATTGTTTATAGAATGATATGGATTTTAGAATCTTCATCCTTTAGCGGGCACCTCTTTGATTTGAGATTTTATTGCATGGCAAATAAGGACGGGCTATCGTTTTGATAAAATAAACAAGAAGAGTTAACCTTTTGGGGTTTCATATTTTTCACTTTTCTATTGTGCGTAAACCTGAAAAGGGGAGGGCGTTTTATTTTTAATCATTGTGATGCGACCTTGGGTGGTGGCATCTTTCGGCGTATTCTTTAATAGATATTTAAAATGCGGAAATCTCTTTAAGAAAAGTAAGCGCTCAAGCATATTTTTTAGATGTTTTGAGTCGTAAAAATGCAGATGCTTTCATGCTTTAAGTCTCTTCGGAGGGTGCTATTGGGCTGTTAATCAAGGCATCAATGTTGTTTTTTTCTTGTAGGAATGTTTGTAGGTCTTGATTGGTTAAGGCTTTGCTATCCGGTATACGAATGCGCATGGGATCAACTTTGACGCCATTGACAATGATTTCAAAATGACAATGGGGACCGGTTGCCATTCCTGTTGATCCAACATACCCAATAATTTGTCCTTGTCGTACTTTCACGCCTGGTTTGATGTCTGGTGCATAACGACTTTGGTGTGAATAACTGCTGACATATCCATTGGCATGTTGAATTTCCGTATGGTTTCCATAGCCGCCTGTTACGCCTACTCTTGTGACAATACCATCTCCTACAGCAATAATGGGTGATCCTTTAGGAGCAATCCAATCAACACCCGTATGCATGCGGACATAGCCTAAAATAGGATGTTTGCGTGGACCAAAGGGAGAGCCAAAAATGCCATTTGGTGTGGGTTTGCGCAGCAAGAAAGGCTTTGAACTTTTCCCTTCAGAATCATAATAATCAACGCTTCCATCTTTTAATTGATAACGGTAATATTTATAAGTTGTATTCCCAAAAGTTGCACTAATATAACGAATTTCTGGATCAGCGTTCTTGGATGATTCCTTTGCTTTCAAATTCTTTTTGCCGTTTTTGTTTTCTTTATCGCTTTGTGGTACAGCATAAAATATTTCGATCTGATCATTGGGTGTTATCGGACTTTTCATGTCAATATTGGTGGCTAGCAGACGAATAAGACGATGAGAGAGAGATTGTGATATATTATGGCTTAGCAAAGCACTATAGAGTGCATCATAAGCCGTTGGTAATTGCGCGCTATTGATATAAGAATGTGGAATACCATTTTGAAAAGCCGTTTTAAGTGCTTTAGACATTTTAGGCTCTGTGCTTTCAATGAATTGGCCTTTATCATTCAGGGCAATGGTGAGAATATGATGCATTCCTTGATAGATACTTGCGCGTACGAGATGGTCTTCTTCACCAGCTTGTGTCACGATACCAATGCGTAAAAGGCTTCCCTCTTTAAGGGAATCGGAAAGGCTTATTTTTTCTAGCGTTTTTACAACCTGGTCAATTTGCTTTTTTGTATAACTGGTTTTTTTGAAAGCATCGGCTATCGTTTGTTTTTTACGAATAGGAATAATATCTTCAACATAGTTTTTCGTCAGATCGATACGGTGACTTTGAGGAGAAACGGTTACATTTTCTTGAACGATTCGAACTTCAGGGGATTCTGTGCCTTGGGAAGGGGAGGATACATCTTCTAATTTTAAAGGATCAATCAATGTGAGAACTGAAAGAAGTTCGGAGCTCTTTTCTAAAGTAAATCCAGCTTTTTGTACTTCTTGTTGTGCCTCTTCATCTGTCAATGTGTCGCTGTCATCAAAATCGAATTGATTTACCTTAAAATCATAGCTGCGTAAGGTGAGTTTTGTTTCAACCTTTGCTCCATAAATCTGCCCAGAATCTTCTTGTGGTGCGATATTTTGATTTTTCATATCACTAGCAAGAATGCTTAAAGAATCAAATTTTGGATAGCTATATTTCTGGGGGCGATTTTCGGCTAAAGCCATACGAATCCATTCAAAATGTTGTGTTTGAATGACTTTTTCATCGCCTTTTTTTTGTAGAATCGATAATTCAAATTGACGTTTTCTGTCAAAGCTTTGCCTTGCATGGGTGGGAGAAATACGATCACCTTTATAGCCATTGGCCTCAGGGTCTTGTGATTCTGATAGGTTTTCTTGCGTAAACCATTGTGGCGGTGTTACCAATCGCTGTTGTTCATCAAGAGCCGTAAAAAGTGCAATCCCCATAAGAATGCAGGAAGTGATTCCTGTCAGAATGGTTCCCGTAAGCCAACGAGCAGAGACCTGTCGGCGCGCAGGCCGCAAGCGCTTGACGACAAGAGCAGGGTCTTGTCCAGGATCGTTTTTTTGTTGTTCGTTATCCCACATAGATTTATAAGAGTACTTTTCAATATTAAATAAAGAAAGCTAGATAGATAGCTTAGCATGCTTCTACAGGAATTTGATTCTTTTTACAAATTACAGATCATGCGATTCTCTTTATACAGCAATGTCTTTATAAATCGTATCTGCGCAGAAAATTTTCTCTATTAAAGTAGCATAAAACAAGCGTTATTGTGATTAACTCATTCCTAGGCAACTTCCTATTTTTATGCATTGCAATGGGGTGCTATATTTTACTTTAAAGGCGCCATGCTCTCTTTGAACTCCTTGCTGTTTTCATGTTTTATTTTTATGAAGGCAGATTTTTCCTATAATTGCTTGTTTCCAATAATGTCTTGAAATAGGATTTTTTGTTCAATATTTTATTGGTAAAGTTTGGGTTATTTTATTTAAAAAAA
>NZ_JBHIOW010000004.1:124749-153928 GCF_042195725.1 Bartonella sp. AP65SXKL | reverse complement strand
CAAGAGTTTGTTGATAACTACAAAAGCGCACTTGCCGAGTTACAAGGGCTTATACTTCCTAAATCAAAAACTGGTAAACTTGTTGAAGGTTCATTTGCATGGCTGCTTAAACAATACTTTAACAGCTCTAATTGGCATAGCTACTCTAATACTACAAAGAAACAAAAAGAATACATTCTTATGAAGATATGCGACTCCATAGGAAATATTCCATACCAAGCAATTGAAAAGAAACATATCATAGCCGGTGTTGAACGGCGCAAAGAAACACCAGCAATGGCTAGAAACTTTCTGAAAGCCCTTAATGGACTTTTTAATTGGGCAATTGATCAAGGTCTTTTGGAAAATAATCCAGCTTTAGGCGTCAAAAAACCTCCTCTTAAAAATAAAAGCGGCTTTCCTGTTTGGACAGAAGAAGATGTTGAGAAATATTATCAAAGATGGTCCCATGGTACCCATGAACGTGTCTGGATTGATGTCCTTTTGTATACGGGCTTACGTCGTGGTGATGCGGTTCGCATTGGCTGGAAAGATGTCAAAGACAATATTATTCATCTCAAAACAGAGAAAAGTAAATTCCAAACAGATGTCTTTCTACCTATTTTACCGGAATTAGCCAAAACGCTTGAAGCTGGTCCTATTGGAGTAGAAACATTCATCTGTAGTAAAACTAATCAAAAACTCTCCAAAGAAAGCTTTGGCGATACATTTAGAGACGCTTGTAATGCGGCTGGAATTAAAAAATCGGCGCATGGATTAAGGAAATTAGCCGCAACACGCGCAGCTAACTCTGGTGCAACAGTATCACAACTCAAAGCAATTTTTGGCTGGACAAATGATGCTATGGCATCTCTTTACACAAAGAGCGCAGATCGCAAAAGGTTAGCTATAGAGGCGATAAAAAAGCTTCAAAAAGATGAGGGATAGAGGCAAAAAAACTCAATAGAATCAAGATTCACCTATTCCCCCATATTAGACATAACTATTTTATTTTACTTGCTTTTTATATACCATTTATGAACACCGCCGCAAAAAAGGCTTTAAGATGTATTAAGACACACAACAATCGCCTCTGCTGTTTTCTTGATCGCACCTCTTGCGGCAAGATGAGTAGAGCTTAATCCTAAAAAACCGATTCAATATATGAACCCCCTGCGTAATATCAAACCCCTACGTAATATCAAACCCATGCGTGTTTGGTTTAATAAATCCACGGAACCCTCATCAATTTCACTCTACGACTTTGAGTAATATGCTTTGCTTCCTGCAACAAAGGCTGTTTTTTATCACTGATCAGAGACATCGGCTGGAATATTAGCGTTTCCCGCAGTGCCCGTTGTTACGGCATCCACATGCCCCACAACGTTACCACCCGCTCCATCGACAGCAGCGTTCGCTACCCCTGTTGTTTTATTATTGATCTCACCTCTTGAGACAAGATTGGTAGAGTTTTGCAATCCTACAAGACCGATTTTATGATATCCAGCCATGCGTATTTGATTTAATAAATCGATGACAGTACCATAATCAATTTCGCTATCCGCTTTGATTAAAATTTTTGTCTCTAAATTTTGCGTCGTTTCCCTCAACAAAGCTTCTCTCAAAGCTGCTTGTTCTACAAGATGATCACCAATGTAAAGAGAACGATCTTTTTGCAACGTAACATAAAGAGGTTCATCAGACTGAACCACTGAAGGTGCTTGAGTTATAGAAGGAAGCTGAACGGAAATGGCAGATGTTGCCAAAGGCGCAGCAACCATAAAAACAATAAGCAACACCAATACAACATCAATAAAAGGGGTTACATTGATTTCGCTTTGCAACCCACTCTCGTCTATATCCCAATCATTATTAAGGCTTGCTTTCATTTTTTATGACTTTTCTGTTGTCTTTGTCTATCAAGTTCACGGCTCAAGAGCCTTTCAAGAGCAGCAGCGATATCACCTAAATCACTACGATAACCACTCAAAGCACGCATAAGGCTATTATACATAACAACGGCGGGAATAGCCACAAAAAGCCCAACAGCCGTTGCGAATAAGGCTTCAGCAATTCCAGGCGCCACCACATCAAGTCGCGTTGTTTGAGACTGAGCAATCCCAATAAAAGAATTCATAATTCCCCAAACAGTTGCAAAAAGACCAACAAAAGGAGCAATTGCGCCAATAGTTGCAAGAACAGCACTTCCACATGCAACACGGCGTGTAGCAGCCAGCAAGCAGCGTGACAAAAGTGAATGAACCCTTTCTTTTAAACCTTCATGAACATCGCGAGCCTTAGCATCGCGAACATCGCGGGAAACATCTTCATATTGATTGCTCTCCTCATAAAAGAGAATATCTTCAATCGTTTGTGCCCTTTCCTCTGTACTGGTTTTTTCACCAGAGCTTTCGTTTATCCCTTCAGGAGCAGAAAAATGAACCTGTTGTGCAGAAAGATACACTTCTTTAAGGACTTCTTTGAGAAAAAACACACCAGCTCCTTTGCTTTCTTTCAAGCTAGCTGCCAAACGCGTAAGAGTCTGAGCATTTAGAACCAATTGAAGTTCATGACGTACTCTTCGTTTTACCAAAGTGATCTCAACAATTTTCACAAAAGCAATTGTCCAAGACATAAGAGAAGCAAGTAACAAAATAATGATAACGGCTTTCACCACCCAATCAGCAGCCATAAACATAGAAAGAGGAGAAAAATCATGCACTGTCAATACAGCAGACATATTATCTAAAGGGACTGTTTTATCTAAAGGGACTGTTTCAGATTCCATTTTTATCTCACATTCTTGTGCTCTTATCTTTATTTATGAGCTGGATCGTCACCCCGCATAGCATCACTGTTCCAAAATGCCACGACCCTTTTAACGTCACTTGTGTATTCCTCTTAAGAAAGAAAACTTGATAAATCAAGTATAGTTTTATTTCACAAGCTCTCTCTTAATTCTAAAGAAATTACTCAAGAAATTTTTCTCTAACAATTCAACAAGTTTATCTTACCCAATCAATTTATTGCATAAATTAGGCAAAATGATAAACTTACAAGAAGTATCGCATATAATATTTTAATTTATAAGAATAATTTATCATCGTTCCTGTTAAATAAATCTCTCATATCGCAAAGCTTTTCTCATTTCTGCGGCTCTTTTGAAGCCAACAAAATATTTTCTTACATGAAACAAGCAGCAAAAATATCATAAAATCCTCGGAGAAAAGGATATGCACTTCTCTAACAACCAGTGCACTAAAGTACCTCTCCTATCCTAAAATAAAAATATACCTTACGTTTTAAAAAAAAGAACTATCGCAATATCTTAAACTGACCAAAAGTATCATGGGCAGCGCGTGTTGCCCCCAAATACATAGAGAGCAACGAGCCGCAATATTATTTTCTTTTTCTTTGCTGCAAAAGTATAAAAATGACAGTACTTCTGCCGCAAAATCGCAACAACAATGTTTTTTAGCTGTCACAAGCTTAAAAAATAAGCCTCAGCACACTTTTAAAAAACTTTTATAAAAAAACTGCGCCACGAGAAACTGAAGAATGGTGCTAAATTACTGCAAAAGCATAAGACAATTCTCAACAGATGCGACCCTTTACAGACAAAGCATATCGTATAGGAAAGATTTATTTTATCAAAAACAGTTTTAAATTCAACAAAATGAAAGGAACCAAAAAAAGCTTTTGGCGTTACTCAAGCAGTGAAAATTTTCACTCCAATGCAAATGATCACTATGAACACACCAATACAAATATAATGAATCAAGAGGGAAAAATACCATGGCCCATAATAAAACAACACAGCACGATAAATCAGCCGTAGAAAAAGACCAACAAAAAGACCTACAAGGACAATTAGAAACGTTACGCACTGAAATTTCAGGGATTACCTCAACCCTAACAGATCTTGGTGCAAACAAATTCAACGCCGCCAAAGACAAAGCGGAAAAACTATATCACTCAGCGAAAGAAAGTGGTGAAGACATGATGTCTCAAGCAAAAGACAAAATCAGTGATCTTGAACAAACCATGAACCAATGCGTTCGCAAAAATCCTGGCAAAAGCGTTCTTTTTGCAGCAGGCGTTGGTTTTATTCTTTCTCAATTACTACGTCGTTAAGCAATGCATAAGTTTATCGCTCCTCTTTTAAACCATCTTGTCGGTGGAGGGCTTAAAAGCACAGTCAAGCAAGTACGCCTTCAAGCAATTTTCTATGGGTTTATTAGCATTTCATTCTTCATGTCTTTGCTTTTTTTATGTACCATCGGTTTTATTGCGTTATGTTCTGTTATGAAGCCTCTTGCTGCCGCCAGTATCATGTTTTTAATTTGTCTTTCTCTTGCGGGATTAGGTCTTATTATCAGTCGCGTTCTCAAAACTTATCAACGCTATGACCAACAAAAAAAGACAGAAGAACAACGCCACAAACTCATGACAGATGCGACTGTTTCCAGTCTTGCAGCTCTCAGTCAACATCTCCCTTTTGCCAAATTGAGTGTTCCCATTCTCGGACTTGCAACTTATTTTTTGTGGAAAAAAGATAAAAAAGACCGCTTTTCAAAGTAAAATATGTAAAGCTGTCACTCTAAATCCCCCTCTCAATGTGCTTTCTTTTGTTATAAAAGAAAGCACATTTTTTTCCTCATAGTCTCTTTAGCTTCTTCAAATACCTGAAAAAAATCCCCTTCATTTTGCTAAAAATTCCATAGAACCGCTACACTCTCTTTCAGATTGCAACCCATGTTTCATGAACATAGCAACATGAGGCAAAGCTTGCATTAAAAGTTCTGGTTTGATTTGAAGCAATTGATTGTTTTTTGAAGGCAAGGTATTTTCAGTTTTACCTTTTCTCTATTTTTTCATAAGCCTTTTTTCATGACCATAGGTCACATCAATAGTTTGCATGTGTTTATATTTTTATGAACACTCATGTTTGTTACAATGACTATTTTGTTTAGGGGAAGGAAACGCGCTCTCCCATAGCGCTGTAGTAAATAACCTATAGGATATTTTAAACACAACAAATTTCCATAACGAGCGTTGTCCACCAAGGACTGTGTGGATTATCATTAACTTTTTTCTGATAAGATTTGCAGTAGAATATTGTCTTGATTTTTAAATAGCGCTTGAAAAGACACTTTATCAATAATGGTCAATATTAATTATGGTCAATGGGATTATAGCTTCCATGATCTCTTCGCCAATCTTCTGGTTGTTGAAATTGGCTCGACCATAAACCGTTTTGTGCTTTTTGAGCAGCAGATTGTAGAGTTTTATAGTCTGCGGGGGATGGAAAATGATGCTGATCTTTTGTCAACACCATCAACCCTTCTGCCAGCCCCAACCGCGCCAGATCAACCCCATCTACAAAACATTGTGCATAATGAACCTGTTGAACGACACGTGCTTGCCGACAAGTAACCTTTTTATCAATTGTTTTTGAAACAAGCCAAGCCGTAACAAAAGCACCGCAAGGCCACTTAACTCCGTTGCGTGAGGCAAATTGCCTCATTTCACAGCTTTCCACACCATATAAACGGATATCACGGATGATCTTTTTTCTCCACCCATCATCTACAAGCGTAATCATTTTAAAGGTCACACCACTTGTGACCTGTATAGCACCGGAATAGACCGGCACATTTTCTTCATAAAATTGTGATGCGATTGGTTCTGAATGCAACACCACATTTTGTTGGATTGCGTCTTGTTGGTTTGCATAATCAACCAATTGTGACTTCGGATTTTGAACGGGGTTTCCAATTGTCTTTTCTGATCCTTCAAAAAGAGAAAATTGCATAATATTTTCAGTATGTTGACTGAAATAAAAGTATCCTAAAATAATAATACAAATTAAGACAATATATTTAGGCGCTGCTCGAAAACATTTTAAAAGTATCATTTTGAATATTACTATATTTTTTGTTTATTAAATAATAAAAGATTAAATATTATTAATTTATCGATAGAAAAAAATATTTTTTTCATTTATATGATTCCCGATTAATATTTTGAATATTAATTTTATGATCAACTTAAACATAAAGCGGGGGAATTTTCATGAAAAACATGAATAATTCGTTCATTAATGAACATACCTTACAAAAAACTATTCTATCCAACACCCAAAAAAAATGGTTAACAGCAGCATTGATGCTGTTTATTGCCTTCATGGCACTGAGTGAACCAGCATTTGCTGATGGCGGCTTCGGAAAAATTGAAACTGCTCTTCAAAAAATAGTTGATGCTTTAAAAGGACCAATTGCAAAATCAATCGCAACCATTGCGATTGCTGGTGTTGGGCTTGCATGGATTGCTGGTTATGTTGAAATGCGTAAAGCTTTCTTTGTTTGTGTTGGCATCGGCATTGTTTTTGGTGCATCGCAAATCGCATCAATGTTTATGTCTTAATTCGCTTAACTTTAGCCTTTCAAAGCCATGAAAGAGCACGACAAGCTAACAGAAGATACGTTATTTCTTGCTTGCACGCGCCCTGCAATGATCGCAGGCGTGACGGTGGAAGCTATGGGATTAAATGCGATAGGAACGATGATATTGTTCATTATGGCAGGCAATATTTTTTTTCTAACCTTTGGTGTGATGCTGCATTTCATATTCAAGGAAATCCTAAAGCATGACCATAACAAGTTTCGTATTCTTCTGACATGGCAAAAAACATCTATTTTTGCCAGAAATTCGAGTCTATGGGGTGGGGGAAGTATTTCTCCATTACGATTAATTCGTAATTATGAGGAATTACAATGAATAGAACAGAGCGCAAACGTGAAAAGCAGCCAGAGGCGATCATTCCTTATGTGCGCCATGTCAACAAGCACATCATTGCGCTGGATTCACGCGCTCTCATGAGCGTTATTAAACTTGAAGGGATTAACTTTGAGACAGCAGATATTATTGATCTGAATGTGCTTCACGAACAGCTCAATAATCTGTTTAAAAACATAGCGGATGAACGGATAGCGCTTTATAGCCATATTATCAGAAAGCGTGAAACGATTTATCCGGATGGGACTTTCAGATCGGCATTTGCCAAGCAATTAGATGATAAATATCGCGACCGGATGATTTCACAGGAGCTTTATCGCAATGATCTTTATCTTTCGATTTTGTGGAATCCACACATTGATCAAACGGATAAATTAGTGGAGTTTTTCAAACGTTTAGGCAAAGCCAAGCAAGAAAAGACAGAAGTTGATGCAGAGTCCATTCGCAAGCTTGAAGATATTACCACAGATCTTATTCAAAATTTAGAGCGTTATGGTGCAAAAAGACTGAGTCTTTATGAACATGAAGGCAATATTTATTCGCAGCAAAGTGAGTTTATCCACCAATTGGTGGGAGGTCGTCGTGAACGTATCCCTCTCACATGGGGGACGATAGCTTCAACTGTTTATTCAGACCGTCTCATTTTTGGGAAAGAGATCATAGAAATACGCTATGAGGCGGCACAGCGGTTTGCGGGCATGTTTGGTTGGAAAGAATATCCAGCAAAAACCAGGGTAGGCATGGCGGATGGTTTGCTCACCCTTCCCTTTGAGTTTATTTTCACCCAATCTTTTATTTTCAAGAGCAAAAATGCTGCCAAACAGATTATGGGGCGCAAACAAAACCAAATGGTCAATGCAGGAGATCGAGCAGGTTCACAAATTATGGAACTGGATGATGCGCTTGATGATCTTGAATCCAATCGTTTTGTTTTAGGGGAGCATCATTTATCATTGGCAGTTTTTGCTGATACGCCGCAAGAGTTAGCGGATAATCTTGCCAAAGCGCGTTCTCGTCTTACAGATGGTGGGGCTGTGATTGCGCGGGAAGACTTAGGGTTAGCAGCAGCTTGGTGGGCACAATTGCCTGGCAATTATGCTTATCGCACCCGCTCTGGTGCAATAACAAGCCGCAATTATGCAGCGCTTTCTCCTTTTCATTCTTTTCCGGTTGGAAAAATAGATGGCAATGTGTGGGGACCAGCGGTAGCCTTGATGAAAACCTCTGCTGGTTCACCGTTTTATTTTAACTTTCACTTTGGTGATTTAGGCAATACGTTTGTTTGTGGTCCCTCTGGTTCTGGGAAAACGGTTATTGTCAATTTTCTTTTAGCGCAACTTCAAAAGCATGATCCCAATATGGTCTTTTTTGACAAAGATCGGGGCGCAGAACTTTTTGTCAGAGCGGGTGGCGGCACTTATATGCCCTTGAAGAATGGTAGACCGACAGGCATAGCACCGCTAAAAGGCTTAGACTATAACAATCCAGCAGATAGAGTTTTTTTACGCCAATGGATTATAAAGCTTGTTTCGTCTGAAGATCAAAAGATCAGTGAATCAGAAAGACAAGATATTTCTGCTGCTGTTGACCAACTTGCCTTGTTGCCAAAAGAACAACGGACAATATCGGCCTTACAAATGTTTTTTGACACCACGCACAGGGAGGGGATAGCGGGTCGTTTAGAAAGATGGTGTAAAGGCAATGCCTTAGGGTGGGTTTTTGACAATCCTGATGACGACATTGGCATTGATGCAAAATTTATTGGTTATGACATGACGGATTTTTTAGACAATAATGAAATTCGTCCCCCATTAATGATGTATCTTTTTCATAGGATTTTGTCTCTGATTGATGGGCGTCGTATTATCATTGTCATTGATGAGTTTTGGAAAGCCTTAGAGGATGATTCCTTTAAAGCCTTTGCGCAAGACAGGCTGAAAACTATCCGTAAACAAAATGGTTTGATGTTGTTTGCAACGCAATCTCCCAAAGATGCGATCAATTCGACCATTGCCCACACCATTATAGAGCAATGCCCCACACAGATTTATTTTCCCAATCAAAAGGGCAATCATGGGGATTATGTAGAAGGTTTTAAATTATCGGACAGAGAATTTAACCTGATACAATCAGAATTAAGCCGTGAGTCACGGCGTTTTCTCATCAAACAAGGACAAAGTTCAGTTGTAGCAGAGCTGAATTTACGCGGCTTTGATGATGAAATAGCCATTTTAAGTGGCACCACCAAGAATATTGAACTCCTAGAGACCATTATGGATGAAGTTGGACAATCTCCAGAAAAATGGCTTCCTATTTTTCAAGAAAGGTCAAAGCAATGAAAAAACTTTTATTGGCAACAGCTCTTTGCGCAATTTCTTTTGGTTTAACAACCAATTCATTTGGTTTTGGCGGTATTGTATTTGATCCCAAGGCTTTTGGACAAATGATTAAACAAGTTCAACAAGGCCAACAACAGCTTAACAAGTTGCAAGAACAAATTCAACAAGGTGCACAACAGCTTGAGCAATTAAAGAGCCAACTCGATCAAGCGAAACAGTTATATAACTCCTTAAATGTCAAGCCTGACATTTCGGGATTGAAAGAGATGTTTAACAAGCAAGGGAGCAGTGGCGCCCTTCCTTCAGATTTTAACCACTTTCAACAATCAATGGGCAGTGGTGGCGGCGGTGGCGGTGGCGGCGGCAGCAAAAACACGCAAAAATGGCAAGAAGAACTTAAATACAAAGAGCCCGCGGGGGGCGCAGACTCAAAAGAGGCAGTAGATGCTTTTTACACACAGGAAGTGAAAAAAGCTGAACAGCGCGTAGTAGGACAAGCAGCAAAAGGACAAGACGTCTACGAAGAAGCCAGTGAAACACAAAAAAACATTACCAAGCTTCTTGACGAACTTGGAAGTACTGAAGATGCGGGTAAAATTCAAGGCATTCAAGCACAACTAGAAGCGATACAAGCAAAACTCCAAACACAAGTCCTTCAAATGCAAGCCGCCGCAATGATTCAACAAGCAGAAGAAAAAGCGGCAGAAAGACGTGAAATAGAAGAATTTAAAGCACGAACCAAAGCTTTAGCCCAAAAAATGCGTGGTCAATAAACGAGAAAAAAGAGGGGCTTGAATATGAACAAGATCATCATAACAACATTGCTACTTTGCACAGGACTCATCACCACTGGATGTGAAAAAACCCACAGCGTAGAAGAACTTAAAAAAAATAAAAAACTGATGGAAGAAGTATTAGTGAAATGTTTGACGTCAGGGGATTTGAATTCGAAAAATTGTAAAAATGCAGAGCAAGCTGAACTTGAAACCCGTAAAAAATGGGGAGGATTTGGCTCAACAAATGACGATAAACAAGATTCTGAAAAGAAACAGGACAATAAATAATGAATAAAGTTCTCATAACAACATTGCTACTTTGCACAGGGCTTATGGCTGCTGGTTGTGAAAAAACCTATAGCGTCGCAGAATTTAAAAAAAATCCAAAATTATTTGATGAATGGGTCACGAGATGTGGAGGGATAGGAACTTCAAAAAATTGTGAAAACCTAAGAGTAGCAGGCGCTGAACTTGAGAAAGAACGTCAGGCAAAAGTTGAAGAAGAAAATCGCAAAATAGATGAAAAATTTAAAGCTGAACAAAAAGCTTGGATTGAAAAAATGAGAGCTGAGAATGAAAAATTCCGAGCCGAACAAGAAGCAAAGCGACGTGCTGAAGAAGAACAAGAAGCAAAAGAGCGCGCTAAACAACAACAGGACAGTCATTAATCATGAATAAAGTTCTCATAACAACATTGCTACTTTGCACAGGGCTCATCACCGCTGGCTGTGAAAAAACCTATAGCGTCGCAGAATTTAAAAAAGATGAAAAATTACGCCTAGAGTGGGATGCGAAATGTGGATTTGCAGGAACTTCAAAAAATTGTGAAAACATGCGGTTAGCATTTTTAGAACTTCAGAAAGAATATGAAGCAAAAGCAGCAGAAAGAAGCCGTAAAATTGAAGAAGAAAATCGCAAAATAGATGAAAAGTTTCAAGCTGAACAAAAAGCTTGGATTGAAAAAATGAGAGCTAATACTCAAAAAATACTCGAAAAACAAAGAGCGGAAACACGCGCTGAAGAAGAACGAAGAGCAAAAGAGAGAGCGGCAGAAGAACAACAAAATAATCATTAAGACATAATGAAGAGCGGAGCATCTCAATGGCAGTAGAAAGCAAAGGCATATTTTCTTATATCGACAATATGTTGATGGAGCCACTTACAAGGACAATGGATAGCACCATTACACATCGCTATTGCGCTTTAGCTGCTCAACTTAAAGAGCTTCGTACACTCTAATATATTTATGGCAACATTATGTCTGTGCTCTAGATTTATCATCACTGGTTATAAAAACCGATAACACAAGCAGAATTTAAAGATTGTGCTCAAAACTTGTAAAACTGAAAGAAAGAAGGGGAAATATTGATGAATAAAGTTCTCATAACAACATTGCTACTTTGCACAGGGCTCATCACAGCTGGATGTGAAAAAACTTATAGCGTCGCTGAATTTAAAAAAGATGAAAAATTACGCCTAGAGTGGGATGCTAAATGTGGATTTGCAGGAACTTCAAAAAATTGTGAAAACATGCGGTTAGCATTCTTAGAACTTGAGAAAGAACGTCAGGCAAAAGCTAAAGAAATATGGAACGCTACATTTGGGATAAAAGAGCGTGCTGAGGACGAACAAAAAGCGAAAGAACAAAATAATAATTAAATTATAAAAATACACAACGAATAGCGAAGTATCTAAATGGCAGTAGAAAGCAAAGGCATATTCACTAAGATAGACAATATGTTGATGGATCCCCTTACAAAAATAATGGATAGCATCTATTGCGCTTTAGCTGCTCAACTTAAAGAGTTTTGTACACTCTATAATATATTTATGGCAACATTATGTCTGTGCTCTAGATTTATCATCACTGGTTATAAAAACCGATAACACAAGCATAATTTAAAGATTGTGCTCAAAACTTGTAAAACTGAAAGGAAAAAGGGGAAATATTGATGAATAAAGTTCTCATAACAACATTGCTACTTGGCACAGGGCTCATCACAGCTGGATGTGAAAAAACTTATAGCGTCGCTGAATTTAAAAAAGATAAAAATTTACGCTTCGAGTGGGATGCGAAATGTGGATTTGCAGGAACTTCAAAGAATTGTGAAAACATGCGGTTAGCATTTTTAGAACTTGAAAAAGAATATGAAGCAAAAGCTGAAGAAAGAGAGCGTCAAGCGGAAGAGAACGATCGCAAAAGATATGAAGAATTTATGGCGAAACAAAAAGCTGATCTTGAAAAAATGGAGGCTCATACTAAAAAAAAATTAGAAGAACAAAGAGCAAAACGACGTGCTGAGGAAGAACAAGAAGCAAAAGAGCGCGCGGCAAAACAACAACAAAATAACCATTAAGACATAATGAAGAGCGGAGCATCTCAATGGCAGTAGAAAGCAAAGGCATATTCACTAAGATAGACAATATGTTGATGAATCCCATTACAAAAACAATGGATAACATCTATTGCGCTTTAGCTGCTCAACTTAAAGAACCTTACAGACTATACAATAGATTTATGGCAACATTATGTCTCTGCCCTAGATTTATCATCACTGGTTATAAAAACCAGAACACAGCAGAATCTAAAGATTGTGCTCAAAACTTGTAAAACTGAAAGGAAAAAGGGGAAATATTGATGAATAAAGTTCTCATAACAACATTGCTACTTGGCACTGGAATTATCGCTGCTGGATGTGAAAAAACCTATAGCGTCGCAGAATTTAAAAAAGATGAAAAATTACGCCTAGAGTGGGATGCGAAATGTGGATTTGCAGGAACTTCAAAAAATTGTGAAAACATGCGGTTAGCATTTTTAGAACTTCAGAAAGAGTATGAAGCAAAAGCAGCAGAAAGAAGTCGTAAAATTGAAGAAGAAAATCGCAAATCAATGGAAAAATTGAAAGCTGAAATGAGAGCCAGAATTAAAAAAATGAGAGAAGAGAATCAAAAATTCCTTGCTGAACAAAGAGCAAAAGAGCGTGCTGAGGAAGAACGAAGAGCGAAAGAGCGCGCGGCAGAAGAACAAAATAACAATTAAATTATAAAAATATACAATGAAGAGTGGAGCATCTAAATGGCAATAATAACCAAAGGCATATTTACTGATATAGATGATATGTTAATGGAGCCCCTCACAGAGACAATGGGTAAAGTCATTCACAATCTCTCATCGTCTTTAAGTGCTCCGCTTAAGCTGTCTTGTACAATCTATATTATATTTATGGGCTACAATATCATCTATGGGCGTTCTTCCATGCCACTGTGGGAGTTTATAGCGACAACTTTCAAACTGGGCATCATTGTTGCACTTGCTACAAACGCTGCTCTTTATAATGAGTGGGTCAGTGGTATATTTTTCCATGATCTGCCGAATGCCATTGCAAATGTCACACAAGGAGCACATGTGGATCGAAATGTATGGGATAATATGATGAACCAAGCTGGAGCACAGGTTTTGGACGCAGCAAACCAGTACACAGGTCTGACTCAAATGGGGATGTTTATTGCGACATGGATTGCTGGTTTTATCTGCCTAGTAGTTGCTGCCTTTTTTTGTCTAGTCGGTTTTGTTGTTTCATTATTTGCTAAACTGGGATCATTTCTTGTCCTATCAATAGGACCACTCTTCATAAGCCTCTATATGTTTTCCTCAACCAGAAAATTCACAGAAGCATGGTTAGGGCAAGTTGCAAACTTCATCATTTTATATGTGTTAGTCGTGCTGCTTGGTGGTTTATATGTTAACATTTCAATGAACGTTTTTTCAAGAGGTATTGACAATATCTTCACTACTTTAATTCAATTCTTGGTTGTTGGTCTTGGTGGTATTTTTCTTTTCCTCAGACTCCCTGATATCGCATCAGCTTTAGCCTCTGGGGGGGCTTCTCTTACAGGATCAGGACCAGTTGCTAAAACAACGGCTCAACTAACAGGTAAAGCTGCTAAAGCAACAGCCAACACGATAGCGAAGGGCGTTAAAAAATTAACATCACTATTAAAAAAAGGTCTAAGTTAAAATGCGGGAATTTAAAAAAATTGGGATTATCTTACCATTTCTCTTTCTCAGTGGCTGTATGTCTTCACCAAACACACTGAAGTCACTCCCAAAGTGTGATGGATATTCTAAACGTCCACTCAACAGATCAATGTGGAATTGGGAAGGGAAAAAACCCACGCCCACACCCATTATCATCAGTAACAACACCCCTTCACCCCTAAAAGAAGGTAAGCTGGAAACGCTTCTGGCACAAAAATTAACGGATGAAGAAATCAAATCTTACAAAAATTGCGGGCAAAAAGCATGAAAGAAAAAGATATAGAACAATACATTGCTGAAGCACGCTCGTTTGATCAAGATCGCATGCTCGCCTCACGCCGCACCACCCGCGTCTCGCTTGCCATTGCCGGCATCGCGGTTGCTGTTGCAATACTGTCTTCTCTCGCGGTCATCACCCTCACACCCCTTAAAACCGTGGAACCTTTTGTCATCCGTGTGGACAATTCAACCGGCATCACTGAAGTTGTGGAAGCCCTAAAAGAAGGTCCCACCAATGTCGACGAAGCAATCACACGCTACTTTGCTGCAAAATATGTCCGTTCCCGTGAAGGCTTCACCACAGAAGAAACACAACACAACTTCCAAACCGTCTCCCTCCTCTCTTCTTCAGAAGAACAGGAAAGATTTGCCAGCTGGTATGGAGCAAGAAATCCCCAAAGTCCTCAAATTCTCTATAAACACGCCGCTGTTACAATAACAATAAAATCAATCTCCTTTATCAATGACGATGTTGCCCAAGTGCGTTACTACAGAACCATTCACGACAACGACAACAACAAAGAATTCATCACCCACTGGGTTGCAACACTTACCTTTGAATACATCAATGCCCCTATCTCTGTCCAAAACCGTTTGATAAATCCTCTAGGGTTTATTGTTAGTGAATATAGAACCGATCCGGAAGTGGTCAACTGATCATGACAAAAAAAATTCTTTTTCTCATTCTTAACATCGCTATTACCCTTTCTTTAACGCCTAGCCATGCCAGTATTTTTCCCACCCGTGCGCCAAGCGATAGCCGCATTCGCTTTATCAACTATGATGCCTATAATGTCACAAAAATTATTGGCTCCATACGCTCATCGGTACAAATAGAATTTTCTCCCAATGAAGAAATTGCCCATGTAGCAATTGGCAACAGCGTTGCATGGGAAGTCGCCCCCGCTGGCAATATTCTTTTCCTCAAAGCGCGGGAAGTCCAACCCATTACCAATCTCCAAGTCGTCACCACAAAGCTTGATGGCTCAAAGCGCTCCTATCAATTTGAACTCATGGTCAAAGATGGGGAAATTTCATCTGGACAAGAAACATATTTCCTTGTGAAATTTCGCTACCCACAAGAAGAAGCAGAACAAAGAAGACTCGCAGCCCTTATGCGACAAGAAAAACAACAAGCCCAGCGTATCGATAATGTCTTCAACGCTTCTGAAACCTACGGACCTCGCAATTGGGCTTACACCGCTCAAGGCTCTATCACTCTTGAACCCTCCTCTGTTTATGACAATGGCAAAACAACAACATTTACATTTCCAGACAACCAAGAAATCCCTGCCATTTACATTGTCAGCAATGACGGTACAGAATCGCTGGTTCCCAAAACCACAAGAGGCAACATGGTGATTGTCCATGCCATTAGCGCACGCTTCACCCTAAGACAGGGAAAAAACGTCCTATGCGTCTTTAACGAAGCCTATCAACCAAAAGGCACAAATCCAAATACCGGAACAACCTCACCATCTGTTGAACGTAAAGTTGCATCAGATCTTTAAATAAGCGGGAATTGAAGGGGACAACACATGAGTGATAAATCAATCATCGAAGATCGCGGATCTATTGGGGATGGCAAAAACAATAGTGCCAAAAGCGCTGGCAAAAAAATAGTTGTCGCAATAGCCTGTATAGGAATCTGCGGCTATGTGCTCTGGAACATCTTATCCTCCCCCACAGAACAAAAAGACACCGCAAAAGCTCATAAAAAACAAGAAAAAAGCTTTCACAATTCCCTCGCCCCTTTAGAGCTCGCCCCCTCTGACCCGCGCGCCAACATAGCGCCAATAACCTTACCACCCCCACAACCACTCGCACAAGAACCCAAAAAAGATGACCCACTACTTGATGCCGCAAGACGTGCCCCTGTTCTCGCTTTTGCCAAAGGCTCTAAATCTCAATTAAAAGACATCGTCAACACGACTCTCAACCCCTTTGAAAAATTCCATGCCCTTGAAAATCTCGCGAATGCGCAAAATTCTCCTGCCCTTCAAGACACACAAAATTTTGCAACCCTATTAAAGCCTACCAAAACAGAAGAAGCAAAAGCAAAAGCAAAACTCATCGGCAATAGAAACTTTATCATCGCCATGGGAACCTCTATTCCCTGTATCTTAGAAACCGCATTAAACAGTGAGCAACCAGGCTTTGCAAGCTGCATCATCAACCGTGATATCCTCTCTGACAATGGGCGCGTTGTTTTGCTTGATAAAGGAACCCAAGTGATTGGCGAATACCGCGGAGGGATAAAACAAGGTCAATCTCGCCTCTTTGTACTCTGGACAAGAGCAAAAACCCCAACCGGTGTCATCATCGACCTTGCCTCACCCGCAACCGACAGTTTAGGCAGAGCCGGTTTTGATGGCAACATCAACACCCATTGGTGGGAACGCTTTGGCTCTTCCCTTTTACTCACCGTTATTGATGGTGCCACAACAGTTTTAACAAATAAAATAGTAGGCAATTCCAATAAAGAAGGTTCAAACAACTCTGGAGGCGGCGGTTTTGAAGGCGCAAACAACACTGGAAAAGATGCCGCCAGTATTGCTCTTGAAAATCAAATCAACATCCCTCCTACCTTAGAAAAATTTCAAGGCGAACTGGTCAACATCTTTGTAGCAAAAGATCTCGATTTTTCCTCTGTCTATAAACTAGTCGTAAAGAGCAAAAGAAACCGCTCTACTCCCAGCTATTCCTTTTTTCATTAAGCCAATAAAGTCACATTATGCCATCAGCAAAAAATGCAGAACGCGCCTCCATCGTCTTAACAAAATTAAAGATCTTAGATGACTTCCTCAATAATGACAATTTATTTGAAATTGTCATCAATCGCCCTGGCGAAGTAATCGTTGAGGGTCCCAATGGTTGGCAAACCCACATCTTAAAAGAGCTAACCTACAGCGAACTAGAAGGGATTGCAAAAGTTGTTGCTGCCTACACAACACAAAAAATCAGTGTAGAAAACCCCGTTCTCTCCGCAACACTGCCAAACAACGAACGCATACAAATTGTTATGCCTCCAGCAGTTGCAGCCAATACCATTAGCATGACCATTCGTAAACCTTCATCACGCACTTTTTCTCTTGAAAGTTTACATGAAAACAATCTGTTTTCTGTCGCCCAAAACACCAGTTTCACACCCACGCAACAAATGACAGAACGATTATCCGAACTCTCTGATACAGACAAAGAGCTAACAGATCTCTTTATCGCGAAAGATTTTTGCACCTTTTTAGAAAGAGCCGTTATTACACAACAAAATATCTTAATATCGGGAAAAACCGGTTCTGGTAAAACAACCCTCTCCAAAGCTTTGATTGCAAAAATCCCTGACTATGAACGAATTCTCACCATTGAAGACACACCAGAACTTGTCGTTCCGCACGCCAACAAAGTGCAGCTCTTTTATTCAAAAGATAACCAAGGCTTAGCAAAAGCAGGCGCAAAAGAACTGCTTGAATCAGGCTTACGCATGCGCCCCGACAGAATCCTTCTACAAGAGCTGCGTGATGGTACAGCCTTTTACTATATCCGTAATGTCAACTCTGGTCACCCCGGCTCCATTACCACCGTCCACGCCTCAACAGCCCTTGCAGCCTTTGAACAAATGACCCTTTTAGTCAAAGAAAGTGACGGTGGTGGTAATTTAGCACGCGATGATATCCGCGGCTTATTAATCTCGATGATTGATGTCATCATCCAATGTAAACGCCTCGAAGGAAAATTTCGTGTAACAGAAATCTATTACGACCCTTTCAAACGCCGTGATGCTTTTTAAAAAAACGCTACCCCTCACACCCTTTTTTATAAGCAAAAACTATACCAATAGAGCTTTCTTAAAAACACGATTATAAGCCGCGGATATCATCGCGTGCTAAATTACCACCATAGCTTCAAGTTCATTTTCAATGAATTGAAAGCAAAAAGAAGTAAAAATATCATCCCCATTCCCAATCACGCATGCGCCCCACAGGAAAACCAAAACGTGCCGAAAATGATATCTATAACCCTATATTTTTTCTGATTTTTTTTGACATCAACATTTGCAGGAATATAGATACCAAATTTAGTATCCGCTTCACCTTTAGCTTCAGACAAGAGCTTCACGAGCACCTTGTAATATACGAGATCCTTCTTTACTTGCCTTATCCATTATTATTCTTTTCGATATTCATCAAGGCGCAATATAAAAATTTTCTTCAACGCATTCCTCTCTGATTTTGTCAAATTACCTCAAGATGATTGACTGTAAATATCTTCGATCAACACCGGAATATTTTAACCACCAAAAAAGGGTATAACTTTATATCCCCCACTTTTACTCTTATGCTTTTAAACCTAACTTTCCTTGGCTTTTTCTCATACCTTGCATAAGACCACCAGCATCTGAATGAGTAGCAATAAAAGAAACAATATCAAATAATTATTCAGGCGATATGCCTTCTTCTTTCACAGAAATTCAATAAGCTGCCATTTCAATCACGGTTTGCATACATCATTCAATATACGGAAACACCCATAACGATAATGATGTAAATGAAAAGCTAACTTGAAGTGAATGATCAGAAATATCAAATATCCAAATGACAAAACAAATCTTACCTATCTTCAGCTATATCTCTTTACCCTTGTCACTTCTCTTAACCCTTGTTACTTTTCTCGAAAGTTTTAAGCGTTTTCGCATGAGGAATATACATATCAAACGGCAATCCTCTTTCATCAACAACTTTTGTCAAAGCAATACGGATGAAATCAGACACCGTAAGTCCTAAACTTGCTAATATTTCACCGGATTTTTTTTAACGCCCTATCTATGCAGGCACATACAACATCTTTTGTCACACCCATATTAAACCTCTTTTGATTACCTCTCTTTTGCCATATGGCTTAATAGGGCTTATACAGTATAAGGCTTTATCCTTGCCCTTACCGTATCATATCTATTGATCTTGCACGCGCTATTGCGTTGATTTTCTCCTGTTGTCTCTGTTGCAAAAACTTAACTGCCATTTGAAATTCTTTTATGCGTTCTTTATTATAAGACTGTTCTTTGGGGATTGCTTTTGATAAATCAAAACCATATTTATGAATGGCATCATGTCCAAAACGTTTATCTAAAACACTTTGTAGCTTTAAAAACTCTTGATTAACCTGCTCTGGTATCTTTGAATAACTATCACAACCAGCTTCAACATTTTTCATAAAAGTCACTGCTTCTTGTGAAAGTGACGGAACCTCAACTTTCAATCGCTCACGCTCCCGTGTAACACTATCCATATGTGTCTCATAAGAATTCTTATAAAAGGATTGAAGCTCTCTCATAGTAGAAACAGCAAGAGGAACATGATAAAGCGCTTCTTTTCGTTCTTTTCCTGTAGCCTTCAATTTATCGATAAAACGATCTGACCCACGCAGTTCGCCTGCTCTATCAGGTTCCCTTTCCAAAATATCAGGAAGTTTATCGCCTTTACCTGCTAAAATCGTTTGCTCAATCCTAAACGCAGCCTCTTGTGGATCTCTATAAATAAATGCTAAACGACTGTTTAACTCCTTAAACATATTAACATAAGATTTTTTATTTCTAAGGGCGCTTAACACCTTCTGTTCTAGATTAGAGTTATCCGTATAAGCCGCAAGGTATGGCTCTCGTTCTGTTGCTTTTGCAACAACATTCAAATCATTTTGTAATTGTTCTAGTTCTTCTTTTTGACGTTTAGCAAAACTTGTCTTTTCTCTATCCCAAGGAGTTTCAATCTTCTCTTTTTGTTGTTCCAAGCACTCTTTATTAAGATCAACGCCAAAAGCAATATTTTTGCCAATACCTTGAGAAACATCATCCCTTTTATTTTCTGTAAACTTGATAAGGTTCTTATAGATGAGTGCAGATAGATATTCTGAATTACCAAAATGTGCTTCAATTGACGCACGTGTCATTTCTTGTCGCTCAATACCCTTCCAGTTGATATGATAACCAGCTTCACAAGCCAGTTGCACCATAAATTCACGCTGAGTACGCCCATTCCCCTCTCGAAACGGATGCAACGCATTCAATTCGCCCATGTAATACCCAGCCCTTTGGCTAAAGTCATAAGCGCCAAGACCACGCAGATACTGTTCTTTTGCAAGCTTTTGCGTAATCTTCGGTGCATAACTTTCAATCTGATTATAACTAGCAAACATACTATTGCCTTTGGCAATATCCACTAAACGAACTTGTCCCGCCCATTCATATATGTCGCCAAACAGTCTTCTATGAATCTCTTTCATGTAATCCAGATCAAACTTACCACCAATAGGAGTATGTACAAATTCGAAAGATTTCACATAAGAAATCGTAGATTCTACACGTTGTAGCGTGGCTTTGTCTTTAATACCAAACCGATTATACATCACACCAGTTTCAGGATCAGTATAAGGATCACCGCTCCCCTTATACTTCTCCACGTTTTACCCTCTCCATATAATCTTTGAGGATATCACTTGTTTCAAACTCTCCAATAATAACACGCTCCATTTGTGCAACAACCAGCGGATCTGGCTCTAATCCCTCTAAACGTTGGCTTGCCAATGCATTTTCAGCATAGAGGCGACGCAGCTTAAGTTCCTCTTCACTCAACATATTAAAACCCTCCTTTGCTTACATTTATTATAGCCAAACAGACTATAGAAACAAGATTTTATTCCTTGTCTTACCCGCGTTACATCTTTTGACCTTGTACGCTCATACGCATGATTTAGCTCTTGTATACGTCTCTGTTGCAAAAACTTAACTGCCATTTGAAACTCTTTTATGCAATCTTGATCATGAGACTGTTGTTAAGGAATTTTTTTGATAGATCATAATTTGTTTGCATAGCAAGCCAAGCACGTGCTGTGCTTACACCAGCCATTTCAAGCCTAATAGCAAGATTAGCTCTCATAGCGGCTTTTCCATTTAAAACTCTAGAAAGTGCTACACGAGATATACCAAGCTACTCTGCTGCTTCATTAACGGATAAACCAAGCTCTTTGATCACATCTTCTCGCAATAATTCACCGGGATGTGAAGGATTCTTCATCATTATTTAGATCTCCTTTTTGATGATAATCCAGATAATCAACCATTTCGACATCTATGCTATCAAAGCGAAGTATTACGCGACAATTTCCATTTACAGTAATTGACTAATAATCCTTGAAATCACCCTTTAGCAGATGTAATCAAAAGGACGGATAACTCAAAATCTTTTGGCAATACATCTACTTCAAGAGCACTTAGAATACGCTTTAATTTTTGAGCATGGGCGGTTCTAATCCCTTCAGTCGTACCAGTATTATAGAAGGCTTCAATCCTTTTATGTTTAAATCCTAAAATCATAAATGAATATAGAGTGTACCCCTCCAAGATCCAAAAAATGTTCATTATTTTTACATCACACGGCTTTTTTTACTTTATAAACATTAGAACTGTCGTGAAAAAATTGCTCATTCTCATCTCTTTCTCATTATTCTACTAATTATTGGAAAAGTATAAGTTCATAATTAGGAGGAGCTAAACGTAATAGGAGCGTATCATATCTCCAATTGGCAGCGGCACTTAGAAACATCAAGATGATATAACCACAATGATCATTGCTGTTTGATGTTCATGGGGCGCTGCACCCGCTGTATGTCCAGTAAAAAGAATGAATAACACTAATAAACTCCCCCCCCCCTACAAACTCTGTTAAACTAATAACCGATTTACGAATAAGTAAAAGAAAAAGGAAAATCAAAAAAAGGCATATTTTTTATATCTTACGAACTATAGAGAAATCTATACGCATTGTAGTTATTAGAATTAGACTTTTCCCTTTTTTATTTAATTTTTTCGTAGATAGAGTATCCATTACCGTTATTACATCACTAACAAAGTTAATAATCATACCTTTTGTAATTGCCAAAATCCCGCATTAAAATCAGACCTTTATTCAAAGATGATCTGATAATTTTCTCAAAAAAATCAAGATTCCTCAAGTGTAGTCCCCATGCGTACATCATGATGAATAATAACATCCATCAACTCTGTCACGACAGTGTCCAATACTTCTCGTGCATCGCCTTCAGCCATAAGGCGGATAACCGGCTCAGTTCCAGAAGCGCGGATCACCAGCCGTGCCTCTTTTCCCAACCGCTTCTCTGCTTGATCAATGGCCGCTTTGACGGGATTTTTTTTCAAGACATTTTTATTTTTAATCGTTACATTTTTTAAAATTTGCGGTACAGGCTCAAACCGTTTACACAATTGGCTCATAGGGCTTTGACTTTCCTTCATACAGGCTAAAATCTGCAATGCAGCCACCAAGCCATCACCCGTGGTACCAAAATCACTAAGCACGATATGGCCAGAAGCCTCACCACCAACATTATATCCCTTTTGGCGCATGGCATCGACAACATAACGATCTCCAACTTTTGTCCTTACAAGGTGCAACCCTTTGCTATTCAAGAAACGCTCTAGTCCAAGATTTGACATAATCGTTGTGACAACACCATTGCACCGTAATCGTCCCATTTTATGCCAATTTTCAGCAATTACAGCAATCAACTGATCTCCATCAACCGTTTGTGCTTTTTCATCCACAATGAGAACCCGATCCCCATCTCCATCAAGAGCAATCCCCACATCAGCACGCACTTCATGCACTTTTCGTTTTAAAGAGCTTAAATCGGTTGATCCACATTTTTGATTAATATTGGTCCCATTGGGTTCATCATGAATAGCAAAAACCTCAGCCCCCAATTCCCATAAAGCACGGGGAGCCGCTTTATAAGCAGCCCCATTAGCACAATCCACAACAATACGCACAGTATCTAAGCGAACATCACGCGGCAAAGTTCGTTTGGCATATTCAATATAACGATAAATATCTCCCTCAACCCGTTTTGCATAACCAATTTCGGCAGAACTTGCTAAAGATTTTGAAAGATCTGTATCGATCAATTGTTCAATTTTGGCTTCCATATCATCTGAAAGTTTAAAACCATCAGGACCAAAAAGTTTAATTCCATTATCATAGAACGGATTATGAGAAGCAGAAATCATCACCCCAAGATCCGCGCGCAAAGAGCGGCAAAGCATTGCAACAGCAGGGGTTGGCACTGGACCCAATAAAAAAGCTTCCATCCCCGCAGCAGTCAACCCTGAAACCAAAGCGTTTTCCAACATATAGCCAGATAATCGTGTATCCTTGCCAATCACCACACGATGAGATTGATGTTGTGAGCGAAATAAAACCCCTACAGCCATCCCCACCTTCATGGCAAAATCGGGTGTCATAGGAAATGAATTGGCTTTCCCCCGAATTCCATCTGTACCAAAATATTTTTGCACCATGCCTCTTTCCTTTAATATATAATTCTTCCCTTGGCTTTTCCTTAAAATCCTAACAAGCCCCCTTGGTACAATAGTCCTCCTCTCCCCGTATAAAATCAGATCATTGATCTTAAACCTTCATGCATTTAGACAATCAAGCCCCCTATTCACCATCTACACATCTAAACCACTCTCAAGCAATTATGTTTACACCCTTACACATAAAAGCAATATTATCTCCTCAAAATGCTCTATACATCCCTTTAACACAACCAACGGATAATTTCACACACTTGCTAAATCCGTAAAGAAACCCAGCACCAAACCTCATACCCTACCAAATCAGCAAGGAAATCTATCGCCTAACCTTACAACCCCCTACCACATTAGAAAAGCAACAGTCCACCTCGCCTTGTAGCATGCTAAAGCTGCCATCATACAACGGCTTTGCTTAATTTTTTGCTTTCATATTTTTGCAAATATTACAAGAAAGGCGCAAACAAAACTTGCGCCTTTCTCAAAAAAATTAGAAGTTTTCCTAAAACATCGTCACTCAAGCGATATTAAATAATTCTTATTTTTCTTTATCATGTCCCGCAGTATTGGACTTCTTTTCAGCATTACTTTTAGAGCGGTTGACTGATTTTGTGGTGCCTTTTGTGCTTTGCGCTTTTTTCTCAGTCTCATCCGATTGCACTTCTTTAGACTGAGCCTCCTTAGGCTCAACATTACCGGATTTTGCTGTTTTTTTCCCAACAGCTGCCTCTGCTTTGCCTGCCTCGCCTTTATCTGTCTCTGCTTTATGAAGCACTGTTTTAGGGGCTTCTTCAGCGCTTTTTTCATCTACCACTGTTGTCTCTGTCTTCATTTTTCCAGTTTTTGGAACAGAAGACCCCCGTGGCGCAGCACCCTCATCTTTCTGTGTGCGTGAAGGAGGCTTTCCTGCAATAACTTCGTTAATTTCAGCTCCCGTTAAAGTCTCATATTCCAACAAACCTTGTGCCAAAGCAAACCATTCTTTTCTTTTTGTTTTCAAAATGTTTGTCGCATTTTTATAGGCATCATCAATAAGCTTACGCACTTCCATATCAATCATGCGCGCTGTTTCTTCAGAGACATTTTGTGTTCGCGCAACAGAATGACCCAAAAAGACTTCATCTTGGTTATCGCCATAAGCTACATTTCCAAGCAGATCAGAAAATCCCCACCGTGTGATCATCGCGCGAGCTAATTTCGTTGCTTGTTCAATATCAGAAGAAGCACCAGATGTGATATTTTCCTTTCCAAACTTTAATTCTTCAGCCACACGTCCACCCATCATAATGGCCAGACGAGAAATCATCCACCGATAACTCATAGAATAGCGATCGCCTTCAGGCAATTGCATCACCATTCCCAATGCTCTTCCCCTTGGAACGATTGTTGCTTTGTGGACAGGATCAGCAACCGGCACATTAAGAGCCACAATAGCATGTCCTGCTTCATGATAGGCAGTGAGTTCTTTTTCCTCTTGTGTCATAGCGGTTGAACGACGTTCCGCCCCCATCATCACCTTATCTTTGGCATCTTCGAATTCTTGCATCGTGACAACTCTTTTATTACGGCTTGCAGCCATAAGAGCAGCTTCATTGACCAGATTCATCAGGTCCGCACCGGAAAATCCTGGTGTTCCCCTTGCCAAAATTTTCAAATCAACGTTAGGCGCTAAAGGCACGTTGCGCACATGCACTTTCAAGATTTGTTCACGCCCAGAAACATCAGGGTTTGGCACAACAACTTGTCGGTCGAAACGCCCTGGTCTTAACAAAGCGGGATCAAGCACATCGGGACGGTTTGTTGCGGCAATAAGAATAATACTTTCATTGGGCTCAAACCCATCCATTTCGACAAGCAACTGGTTTAAGGTCTGTTCACGTTCATCGTTTCCACCGCCAAGACCAGCCCCCCGATGGCGCCCAACAGCATCGATTTCATCAATAAAGATAATACAAGGTGCATTTTTTTTAGCCTGTTCGAACATATCGCGCACACGGCTTGCCCCAACACCAACAAACATTTCAACAAAATCAGACCCTGAAATGGTAAAGAATGGCACATTGGCTTCACCGGCCACAGAACGTGCTAGCAAAGTTTTACCGGTTCCTGGAGGACCAACAAGCAAAACACCGCGTGGGATACGCCCCCCTAAGCGTTGAAATTTTTGTGGTTCGCGTAAAAATTCAACAATTTCTTGAAGATCTTGCTTTGCTTCTTCAACGCCAGCAACATCTTTAAAGGTAATACGTCCTTGCGCTTCATTAAGCAATCTTGCTTTCGATTTCCCAAATCCCATTGCACCGCGTGACCCATTTTGCATTTGCCGCATAAAAAAGACCCACGCCCCCACGATAATAATAACAGGTAACAAGGAAAAGAGGAGATTGAGGAAAATGCTATTTCCAGAGCTTTCAGGAATAGCTTTAACATTGACGTTTTTACTTTCCAATTTTTGTATCAAACCTGGATCGCGAGGAGCATAGGTTGAAATAGCTCTATGTTCAATGGTTTTTCCTGTTAACTTTTGACCTTGAATGGTCACAGATTTCAACTCATTATTCTCAACTTTTTGCAAAAATTCAGAATAGGAGACTTCTCCACCACCAGAACGTTGGCTATCTCCATTAAAGAGAGAAAACGACACAATCAAAATCAATGCAATAACTCCCCAAATAAGGAGAGAGCGGTAATTGGAATTCATATTCAGCCCACTTAATCAAATATAGATTTCAAACAGTTCCCCTTAACATATAACCTTGTCAGCCCCTTGCCAAGGGATGAGAAGCTGTTTATTTTCTTTTAGAGTAATTTTCCTTTATCTTTTCACCTCAATATTAAAAAAAGGTTCCACAACATTCACCAAGGCAGCATCTTCTCGTGAGGAAAGCCAATCGAAAGGTGCCATAATCCGCTTGACGATAACATGTTTATGAACAACTGCTTGAGAAATCAACTCTGGAATATCATACCCTTTATGATTTGAGATCATCAGCAGCGATTGTAAAGAGGGAAAATGAGGCTTTTCAAGCTCAAAATCGCTATTTTTTAATAAAAATTTCAGCTGTTCTAAATTTGCGGCTCCAACCTTTATAGCCTCATATCCATGATTTGTGATATGATAGCGCCCATCCCATATAAAAGTTTTATCTGGCTCAACAATAGCCTCTTTCATATTTCGCCCTTCACGCCACAAAGAAATTCCCTGCTTGTTATATTCAATAACAGAGCCCGCATAAGTAAAACGCCGCTTTTCTGAAGAATCGAGACAGAGTTTTTGAACAAGCATGCTTAATTTCTGATTGGGGAGCAAATAAAATCCCCCTCCCATCAGCACAGCAAAGAGCCCCACCACAAAAGGAAAACTGGAATGTTTCTGTAAAAACAGCGCAGGCTTTGCTATGAAACAACGCCCATGTTGGACAGTAATATCCAGCGCTAAGATCAAATCAGCAATATTTTTGGCTTGTTGACGACGCTGCAATGCGGCTTCATTTATTTTTTGAGCAATATAAGCCAATTTTTGTGGAGAAAGAGATTGACGCACGCGCACACGTTCAAAATTGCGATCTTCATTGGTTGGATCATCAATCCATGTTTGTCCTTGTAAGCGTAAATAATTCCGTAATGTTTGGCGTTTTACACCAAGGAGTGGCCGAATCAAACGCACTTTTCTATGCAACAACGCCTCACGCGGAATACAGGATAAACCGCGCTCATAAAGGGGACCATAGTTTTTTTCGGCAATATTTTTTTTTGTTTTTCTGGTATGATCCTCATCACGTATACCCTCGGCTTCACCGCGCAAAATACCAGCAAAACCACTGGCATAAACCTCATCGCGCATGGCAACAGCTTCACTATATAAAGCACCTCTATTCTTTTGGAGACGTTGATACCGCATTTGATAGGTTTCAACCTGATCATTGAGTGTATGCCCCGTCATAATAAGTGATGCGCCTTGTTTTTGTGCTTCTTTAACCAAGAGATCATAGCGTGCAACACGCGCGCTGGAAGCAATATGCGTCTTTGGCTTTTCGCCTTCCCATCGCACAGTGATATGTTGAATATCATGGACACGACAAATTTTCGCAACAGTTTCTGCCTCACGCATCGATTCTTTACGCAATTGATGATCAACCGTGACAACAGTCATTTCTGGAGGAAATACAAGTGTTTCCAAATGCTCTTTGACCAAAAACATCAAAGCCAAAGAATCACTTCCCCCTGAGACGGCAAGAATCAACTTCTGACATTGAATAAAATCCGATGTTTTAAAGAGATTTCTTGCCAGTCTAACGCACACCGAAAACGACCTCGCTGTTTATTTTGCAGGTTTACAAAAAACAGATGCTAATGTTTGTTGACGTTTTGATTTTTTCACAAAATGAGCACAATCGTCTTTATTTGGCTCAAGAGCGACCATACTTCTTGCTAATTTCAGTAAAATCTCGGAGGTATAGAGCTTCTTTTTATCTGCATACCATGCGGTAAGATAAACTTGTGCTGCTTCATGATAGCGTTTTTGCCCCAACAAAGATTCGGCCAACCAAAATAAAGCATCATCACTCAAAGAATCTTTTTTGTAACGATTTTGAAAAGCGCAAAAGCTTTTTTCAGCATCAACATAGTTAGCAGAACGAATAAAATCATACCCTTCCTTATACAAAGCTTTAGAAGAAGAAAGATTGTCACTCTGATGTGCTTCAATTGGAGCACTTACTTCATGCGCTTTGTTAAAAGGTTGACTGTTTTCATGGTCATGGCTCTCCACCTTAGCTTCCACAGCAGTAACCTTTGTCTGATCACCTGTACTATGGTCCTGCTCCATCTCTTCCTTTACAGTCTGAGATTTTTCATCTACAGCAGACTTTTCAAAAGAACAAGAATAAACAGAAGAGGCTTCTGTATCAAAAAGCTCGTGAAACTGCTTGTTAACATTTTTTAAACTGTTATGCTCAAGCACCATTCGTATCTTATGCAAAAGCTTATCTAAATCATAATCTTTAAATAAAGCCTGTTGATTCTCTAAAATAATCCCTTGGTGCTCCGCAACACTAGTAGCTTTTTCCACCACATCAGATGCTGCTTTATCAGCTGCTTCAGGTGCTTCTTTCACTGCATCAACAGCCTTATTAACGGCGTCAGTGGCTTTTTCTATCACATCAGATGCTGCTTTATCGGCTGCTTCAGGCGCTTCTTTAACAGCATCAACAGCCTTATCAACAGCGTCAGTGGCTTTTTCCGCCGCATCAGATGCTGCTTTATCAGCTGCTTCAGGTGCTTCCTTCACAGCATCAACAGCCTTATTAACAGCGTCAGTGGCTTTTTCCGCCGCATCAGATGCTGCTTTATCAGCTGCTTCAGGTGCTTCCTTCACAGCATCAACAGCCTTATTAACAGCGTCAGTGGCTTTTTCTATCACATCAGATGCTGCTTTATCAGCTGCTTCAGGTGCTTCTTTCACAGCATCGACAGCCTTATCAACAGCGTCAGTGGCTTTTTCCGCCGCATCAGATGCTGCTTTATCAGCTGCTTCAGGTGCTTCCTTCACAGCATCAACAGCCTTATTAACAGCGTCAGTGGCTTTTTC
>NZ_JBHIOW010000004.1:0-124649 GCF_042195725.1 Bartonella sp. AP65SXKL | reverse complement strand
GGTGCTTCTTTCACAGCATCGACAGCCTTATCAACAGCGTCAGTGGCTTTTTCCGCCGCATCAGATGCTGCTTTATCGGCTGCTTCAGGTGCTTTCTTCACGTCATCAGTTGCCTTATCAACTGCATCAACTTTATCCGTATCATGTGCAGGATATTCGGAAGCCTTTCGTGCCGCACTTTGAACAAGTGAAGTAGAACAAGCTATGAAAACCCCCATATAAAAGAGTGTTTTCCAATTGATTTTACGATACATTCTTTTTTCCCCTTAAGAGCTTATTGAATAGTTGAAACAAACAATCTTCTTTTTAATGATTATTCATGTCACTCAACGTTGTCACAGCACGTCGATTTTGATTCCAACAGGAAATATCATCACATACTGCTACAGGTCTTTCTTTTCCGTAAGAAATTGTTTGAATCCGTTGTGCGGACACACCAAGAGACACCAAATAGTTTCGCACAGCAACAGCACGGCGCTGTCCAAGTGCCAAGTTATATTCACGTGTTCCCCTCTCATCAGCATGACCTTCGATCATAATAGAATAATAAGGATAATGAAGCAACCATTCTGCTTGGCGCGTTAAAATACGTTCAGCATCAGCATCAAGTGAAGAAGAATCGAGACCAAAAAACACGCGATCACCCACATTAACCGTAAATTCTTGTCCTGAGCCTGGTGACACCTGATTCAAACCAGCATCATTCATATAAGCGCCATTCATACCGTTAAGTGCACCAACATTTTTTTTGCCACACCCACCCAGGCATAGTGAGAAAAGAAAGAGGATAGCTAAGGAATGAGAGATGGTTTTTTTGGTAGAGCGCATAGTCCGTTTCTCCTTGAATTTCGTAAAGAAGGGTCAATTCTTAAAAATATTTTTAAGAATAACCGTTAATTCCTAATGAAGAAGAAATTTTTTCTGTTTTTTCGTCCTCATTTTTACTTTTAAGTCTCTGCCAATTTTTCTTCTCTTCAGCCATTCCTCTAACATTTCCATAAGAAATGTTTCCCTTATGCGTCATGGCTTTTTATGCATCATCTTGATCTTGACGATTTTTTTGCAGCGCGTTCAGCTTTGCAAAAACTTTATCAGCGTCAAAAGTCTTATGCAGATTTTCTTCACTCTCATTTTCCTCTAGAGCAGCGTTTTCCGTCACAGAAGCGGGAAGCAACGACCTATCTTCTTCTGCTGCAACAGGACGATTTTTCGCCGCACGCTGGAGCTCAAAATCTAAATCGATTTGCGAACACAAACCAAGTCCTACAGGATCAAGAGGAACCAAATTTGCACTATTCCAATGGGTTCTAAGGCGGATTTGTTCAATTGTCGCTTTTGTTGTCCCAATCAACCGTGCAATTTGCGCATCTTTCAACTCGGGATGGTTCGTAACCAACCATAGGATACCATTGGGACGATCTTGGCGTCGAGAAAGAGGGATATAGCGCGCCCCTTTACGTTTTTTTTCAGGAATATGCACCCTCGATTGAGAAATTTTCAATCGTGCGTTTTGATCAGCCTCCACCCGTGCAATTTCACTGCGCGTCAATTGCCCAGAACTAATCGGATCTAAACCTTTAATACCATAAGCCGCATCACCATCGGCAATAGCTTTTACTTCCAAGACATGCAATTTACAAAATTCTGCAATCTGATCAAAAGAAAGAGCTGTATTATCAACCAACCAAACAGCTGTTGCTTTGGGCATCAAAAGTTGCGTTGCCATTTTTATAAATCCTCTTCTGCGCCTCTTCTATGAGGCAGGTTACCGCCCACTCAAGAGCACTGGAACTTTTTTATATGTTTAGGTCTCTCCAACCACTCCTAAAACAA
Source organism: Bartonella sp. AP65SXKL (assembly GCF_042195725.1). Taxonomy (NCBI): domain Bacteria; kingdom Pseudomonadati; phylum Pseudomonadota; class Alphaproteobacteria; order Hyphomicrobiales; family Bartonellaceae; genus Bartonella; species Bartonella sp. AP65SXKL. The sequence goes on along the minus strand of NZ_JBHIOW010000004.1, from coordinate 122,816 downwards.
AGCGAGGCATGGAATAAACCATTTTGCTATGAGATTACATTCTGTTATAGCGTTATTTTTGCTCAACGACAAGAGATCTCTCTTGTAATGATCCTCAACTAAGGTGTCTTTACCTTTAAGATGAATTTTCTTATAAAGGGTTTATTCGATTATTTCACCTCATGCTGTGGCACATTTATTCTGGTGGGATGCGTGCTTTATCGTCTTAAATTCTAAAGAGTATCCAACTGGAAAGAAAGCCCTCAAATAGGAAGGAAAACTATGGCAGGCCATTCACAATTTAAAAATATTATGCACCGTAAAGGGCGTCAAGATGCAATGCGCTCGAAAATATTTTCTAAGCTTGCGCGCGAAATTACCGTAGCAGCAAAACAAGGTGCTCCTGATCCAGCCATGAATCCACGTTTAAGGCTGGCTGTTCAAAATGCCAAAGCACAATCGATGCCGAAAGATAATATTGAACGCGCGATTAAAAAAGCGTCAGGCGCCGATGTCGAAAATTATGATGAAGTACGCTATGAGGGCTATGGACCAGGTGGCGTTGCCGTCATTGTTGAAGCTTTAACTGATAACCGCAACCGCACCGCTTCAAATGTGCGCGCCGCCTTCACAAAATCAGGAGGAGCCTTAGGGGAAACAGGATCGGTCAGTTTCATGTTTAATCGGATTGGTGAAATAATCTATAAGCCAGAAGCAGGGACAGCCGATAACATCATGGATGCAGCAATTGAAGCCGGTGCCGAAGATGTGCAATCAGAAGAAACCGGACATCATATTACCTGCGCATTTGAAGATATTGGTGAAGTTTCCAAAACACTTGAAGCAAAACTTGGTGAAGCAGAATCGATTAAAACGATTTGGAAAGCCACCACCCTTGCACCAATAGATGAAGAAAAAGCTTTGTCCGTTTTACGGCTGATTTCAACATTAGAAGAAGATGATGATGTGCAAAATGTTTATGCCAATTTTGATGTCAGTGATGAGATTTTGGCAAAATTGTCTGTATAATTCCCATCATTTGCATAAGCCCTCTCTTCATGCATGAGGGCTTCAAAAGCATCTGTCACCTCTCCTCTTTATCCGCACATATAAAAGCCCCGCGTCAATAGCGGGGAAAAGCTGTCAGTGCAACAAGAAAACCGCAATTAATTTCAGAAAACATAATCCCAAAAAGAAAGCATACAAAACTCTGTAGCCTCACGCCCTTCTTACATGCCCCAAAAAATATCCCTATATCCCCTCTCTCATTTGATCTTTTTGTTCTTTAAGATGAACCTCCTCTCTCCGCTCTCAAGTGATGAAAATGATCTAGCCTCTAAACAATTAGGGGTTTCCTAACGTATTCCTATGACGAATCACCCATGGAATTCGCTTGAAACTTAAGGCTCAACACACATGCACTCCCCTAAATATTCGCCATGCACTTAAAAAACACTTAAATATAGCAAGAGGTTTGTCCTATTTATACGCCCTATATCACCACACTTCAAAGGACAGTGTTTTTACAACATCACAGAATAAAAATAAGCAAATGGAAAGCCAGAGCTGATTGTTTAGCAAAGTATTGTACAAAAAGCCGGTACATCTCTCTAATCCGTTGCGGATAAATTTTTGACTTTATGGCATTAACTTTATGGCATCGTATATTTCTAAAATAACGTCATTTATCTTAAAAATCTGTCCTTTTGCTCTTACCAATCAATCAAGATTCAGATCTAAAACAACCGCGTACTTGAATAAAACACATCAAAGAGCAGCACCCCCCCCTGACAAGACCAAACTCTTCACAAACAAAATTGAAGAAGAAGTTTAAAAAAATATATATAGCGACACTTTGAATAAAAAGTTGAAATCTAAAGACCTCAGAATTTTCGACTCTATTTTTTCAAGGTCTTGTTTTGAATTTTTTTAAGCATTTTCCCCCAAGGAAATTCCATTATCGATCAACAACCGTAGATGATAGATGAAATCTACATAACTCCCCATACCCACTATAATCAATTCCTTCTTTTAAATAATTAAAGACAATTGAGATTGTTTAAACTTGAGACTGTGTAGACTATATTCCTTCTATATTCTGTTTTTAAGCATTTTGTTTTACTGTACATTGAGCAAAGGCGACCATGCTGGATCTGAAGCATCATTGGGGGTAGGGAGTTGTCGTTCATTGCGACCCGTAATATCAATCGTATAAATTTTTGGTCCCATACCGGGATTTTTGCGAAAGAACATCAGTACACGACCATTGGGGGCCCACGTTGGTCCTTCATTGTGAAACCCCGTGGTTAAAATTCGTTCTCCTTGTCCATCAGGGCGCATAACACCGATAGAAAATTGTCCGCTTAATTGTTTTGTAAAGGCGATATAGTCACCCCGTGGAGACCAAATAGGTGTTGAATAACTCCCATCGTTTGAAGAAATACGCTGAATATCACTCCCATCCGCATTCATTTTATAGATTTGCGGCTTTCCACTACGATCTGAAGAAAAGACAATTTGTTTTCCATCCGGTGAATAAGAAGCAGAAGTATCAATAGCAGAAGTTGTTGTAAGTCGCGTCATCGTACGGGTTCGTAAATCCATAGTGTAAAGATTGGCACTCCCATCATTTTGTAACAAACTCATAATAACTTTTTGTCCATCAGAAGAAAAACGCGGAGCAATTGTCATGTTATTAAACGTTCCGATCAACTCTCTTTGCCCCATTTCAATTTGTTGGAGATAAACATGAGGTACTTGATTGTCCTCGTAAGCCATATAGGTCAATTCTTGTCTTTTTGGGGAAAACCGCGGTGTAAGCACCAATTCACTTCCATCAGACATATAAATCAAATTTGCTCCATCTTGATCCATCATTGCTAAACGTTTAATGCGTGCATTTTGAGGCCCTGTTTCATCGATAAAAACAATCCTTGTATCAAAATAACCACTTTCTCCTGTCATCTCACTATAGATCTCATCTGCGATCATATGTGCCACACGCCGCCAACGTTCTGTCGCGGTATAAAAACGCCGTCCTTTCAATTGTCTTTGTCCAAACACATCCCATAAACGAAAATCGACCCTCAAACGTCCATCGATTTCTCTCATGACTTGCCCAGTAACTAAACCTTGCGCTTTTATTTTCTGCCAAGAAGCAAAATGTGGTTGTTTATTAGGATTAGAAATGTTTTCCAAAAAATTTGCTTTATCAAGCGGTAAAAAAAGCCCCGACCGTTCAAGGTCAGCTGTCACCACAGCAGATATTTTCAACCCAATCGAATCATTGGAAATAAAGTCTGTAATTGCAATGGGAATGGGATTAAAATCAGCGCTCGAAATAGTTCCTTTCAATTGCGCATAACCCGATGAAATACTTGAAAGCCACACCCCACAAGTGACAATAAACCAAGCAAAAACTTTATGTCTCGTTATAGTCATCATGGAATGTGTCCTTTCGTTAAGCGCTTTTTTCTCGTTTATCATCTTATTTCTTGGAGGGGATCAACATTAAAGTCAAAACCTTGCCCCCATAGATCATATTGATCACGTGGGAGATCTGCATAAGGTTGGCATGAAAAGACAGCAGCATACACCTGCCTTATCATAATAGCTTGTTGACTCTCAAGGCCGCTTATGGGATCAATGATAGGATCGCCCACAACCATCCCTTCACGGTCTAAATAAAATCGCAACCGCACGACCGGACGATTTTTTAAATCGCCGCCAAGCGCCACAAGTTTAAGCTTCTGTTGAATACATCCCCCCGCAATATTGACCAATGTTTGTGCCATTTTTGTGGTATCATTAATATTTTTTCTTGCACCCAAAGCTTCTGGTGTATGAGAACGTTTTGCTCCCCCTCCTTGTGACCGCGCACGATTGAGCAAATTATTTTCCTCCAGAGCTAAAATATCTTCAATGGTCTGTTTCTCTTGGTTTTTCTTGTTAAGCTTTGGCGTCTTTTGATTCAATGCAGCCTCATTCTTCTTTGGAAATTCTCCGTCAAACTTTGGTTTAAACTGTGGAAGAAGAGATTTTTCTGGAAGTACAATTTTGGGCGCTTGATGAACAATCTGCTCTGCTGATACTTTTGGGACCGTTGGAGCCAATTCTTTTGGCGATATCATTTCTTCATTTTTGTGCGCAGGCTTGAGCGCAACCTTAGAGGCATCCTCCGGTGCCTCCAAAGGCGTCTCAGGTGCAGCCTTGGGGGCATCCTCCGGTAGTGCCTCCAAAGGCATCTCAGGTGCAGCCTTGGGCGCACCCTCCGGTGGTGCCTCCAAAGGCATCTCAGGTGCAACCTTGGGCGCATCCTCTGGTGCCTCCAAAGGCATCTCAGGTGCAACCTTGGGCGCATCCTCCGGTGCCTCCAAAGGCATCTCAGGCGCAACCTTGGGCGCATCCTCCAGTGCCTCCAAAGGCATCTCAGGCGCAACCTTGGGCGCATCCTCCAGTGCCTCCAAAGGCATCTCAGGCGCAACCTTGGGTGCATCCTCTGTTTTTGCTTCTAATAATTCTGGTTTTGTAAGTTCTGGTGCAGATGTTTCTGATGTGTTCTCGCTTGATGGTGGCGATGCTGTTTCAACGGGACGCGGCTTTTCCTTTGGTTGAAATGGTGCAAGACTATCTATTTGTCCCTCTCCAATATGGCGTGCATCTTCTTTCTCTTGTGGCTGCATAGTTGGTTTGACGGCAGGGATTGCACGGATAGGAGCCTTCACGGCTCCTTGTTGAGAGGAAAACTCGTCCACCAAAGGAGCAAGAGTGATGGGAATTGCTTCCAACGGTTGTGGTAAAGAGACAGAGTTTGTAAACTGAACGGCTCCCCAACTGAGAAAAATGACATGGACCACAAGGGATAAAGCCAAGCCTCGTTTCATACTATGATAAGAGTCTTTGTTCATTCTTTATGCCTTACTTATGCCTTACATTTTTTCATTTTTAATCACTCTATGCTCTTTTAAAAACATCTTAAAAACAACCGGTTATGCACAATTTTATTACTTATTATTTATTGTGCTAAACTTGCTAACGCAACTTGAGAAAACCCCGCTTTTTGAATATCCGCCAGCAGTTTTAATACTTGCTGATATTCAACAGTTTTAGCAACCCGCACAAAAACTCGTTGATCTTTTTGTGTAGCATCTGCTTCCAGAAGAGTTGTAAGGTGTGCAATCAGGGCCTGTGACGTTTCATAATAATCTTGATTAATGGCAAAGCGCCCTTGCGCGTCAAGTGAAACCGTAAGAGGTGTTTTTTGAGCTCGTACGGGACCCGCTTGACTACGAGGCAAATCTAGAGGAACACCGTTCACTAAAAGGGGGGCAGAGACCATAAAAATAATCAACAAGACCAGCATGACATCCACAAAAGGAGTAACATTGATTTCACTCATCAGTTGGCTTCGTGAATGATAGCGCCTACGTGTATTTTTGCGAGAAGAAGAAGCAACAGAAATTCCCATGGGATAAGCTCCTTTTTATAAAGAGGAAGGTGCTGTGCGTGTTTCATCAATACGCCGCGATACAATTGTTGAAAATTCATCGGCAAAATTTTCTATTTGTGCAATGATGCGCGCACTTTCATGAGTCAACTTGTTATAAGCAATAACGGCTGGAATTGCTGCAAACAAACCAATAGCGGTTGCCAAAAGCGCTTCTGCAATCCCCGGCGCGACAATGGCAAGTGATGTATTTTGAGAAGCTGAAATAGAAAGAAAAGACTCCATAATACCAATAACTGTTCCAAAAAGTCCGATAAAAGGTCCAGCAGACCCCAGTGTCGCAAGAAAACTTAATTTTGATTCTATTTTTTCACTTTCACGTCCCAGCGTCAAATCCATAGCCTTATCAATTCTGCTCTGCAAACTTTTCGATGTATGGGTCCCTTTTTCAAGAGATTTTTTCCATTCAACCATTGCTGCTATAAAAACTGCGGATATACTATTGGTACGTTGACTTTTGCATGATGCATAAAGATCTTCTAGCGCTTTGCCGGACCAAAATGTACGTTCAAACTGCTTTATTTCACGCCGTATTCTCCGATACGTAAAAATTTTATCAAAAATAATTGCCCAACTCCAGATGGAAGCGAGCAGCAACCCAATCATAACACCTTTCACGATCCAACTCGCTTGCATAAACAAATGCAACATTCCAATTGTTTCCGGATTTGTTAGTTCACCATGCGGCATAATTTTTATCCCTCTAAATGAAAGGTGTATTTTTAAAAGTTTTATAAAACAGATTATTTTATAGTTTCTAAATTTAAGTAAAGACTTTAGTTTCACATAAATCCATGCGCTAAAACAAGACTTGTTTCTTAAATTTCCTTAAAAAGTGATGACGAGAGACATCCCTCAATGCACACCCCCCTCATTTCACAACAGCATTTATGAAAAATATAACGATAAGAACTTCTCCATAAATACTATAAAAATAAAAGATATAAAAATGCATAATATAAAATCTATTATGCACCACCATCTTTACGCTTATGATAAAGAACGCTAAATCATCATACGTGTTTTAAGCTTAAAATGCTGCAATAAGTCTTAGCACTTGAAAAGATTCATAAGAGGCATTTTATTCCTTTCTTAAGTGTTTTTGTACCCACTCATCAACCCCGCTTGTGACATGTAAGAAAATGTTTTTAATTAATTCGCAGCAATAGAGCTTGAAAAGAAAAAATCTTACAAGTTTCAGAATTATCTAAAAATTGCAACGCAGTGAATTATCATTATAAATAAATATGTTATCATCATGAAAAATTATGCTTTGCCTCAGGCTATTATTTCTCTCATTTTCCATCGAATTGAATACGGGGTACACCATCGGGCACAAAAAACGATACTAAACCACCCTACCACACCTCACAACAATGCGCCTCCCCCATGCACCCCTATTATAAGTCCTATATAATCTAGTGTAAGTCTCATGTAATCTCATTGTGTTGTGAATTAGCCCCTTTCAATGCCTATCATCTCTCTGGCACCATGGTATAACGTACAAGCTTCCGTGACATGAAAAAAGCCTTTTCACGTCTTTACTTCATGAAAACCAGCTTCTTCGCTCTCTTTGCTCACTTGCGATATTTGATCATTATTGCATTGAAAATGATACATAAGGAACATTTTTACAATTTTTTCAATGATTTTTATTGCTCTCTTATGATGCGTAAGCAAATGATTTTAATTGTTTCAACATGAACAGATTTGAAATGTAAAGTATTTTATTCTATTCCTCTATTAGGGTTTGTACCCGTGAGAAGTGATAATTTATCTTTCTAAGTCAATATATTATATAGAATAATATGCTTTTGAAACTTTAAATCAAGAATGCATTTCTGCTTTGTATACATTGATCTCTCACTCATTTACTACGCTTAGAAGCGCACATAAAGTGATGCATTATAGATAGAAATGGATGAAACACGCGCTCTTGTGATGCCAAATGACAATCCAGTAAAAAAAACAAATCAAATTGCTTAAAAACACCCTTTGGGTGTTTTTAAGACAATTTTCGACCTAATGGCTTATTATCACTTTATTGCAATATTGCGCTGGGTATGTGCATTTTTATAAAAATAAATCTTAATCCATTTTTATTTCTTTTTATATTTTGTACTTTTTCGCTGCTTTCCGATGCCAACAAACCTTTCTTCAAAAGAAAGAAAATATCTTGAGTTTATAGAAGAAAATGGATGATATGACATTGTTTTTGAATCATAACATGGATGAGGTGTGTTTAATTTTGTGGGATATCATCTTCAATTTATTGTAGTTATTGTAGCAGAGGTGCTTTCTTTTGCTGTATCGTGTAACCTTGTTAGAAAACATCTAGGCTATGATAAATGTATAGTCTTAGATTATAGATTACTTTATATCTGCTGATCTCTCCTGAAACTGCTAATTCAATGAATAACACTTTTAACCAAGCATTTTTGCAAAAAGTTCTTTGGGTAAACGTCGCGGTTTTGCCTCCTCATTAATCAGAGCAATTTCAACTTTGGCTGTTACCAACGTAGTCATCTCATGCAAAATAGATTGCTCCATAAAAAAGCGGGCCCCTTGGATATGAGTAACACGTGTTTTAACGACTAAAAGATGATCAATTTTAGCGGGTCTTGAAAAATTAATTTCCATATGACGAACAACAAAAAACAGTTTTTCCCCCTCACCCCCTGCTGCTAACATCTTATTATTAAAACCGGTATCCCGTAAAAACTCTGAACGTCCTCGTTCAAAAAACTCAAGATAACGCGCATGATAAACTACACCGGAAAAATCTGTATCCGCAACATAAACGCGGACCTGAAAATTATGAAAAGCGTTTGTATGATTGCTCTTAAAAGGTGTTATTTCTGTCATCGACTTCATATCCCATAAAATCATCTAATATAGCAAATTATCTATCAATCAAAAGATTGAACACATTTTTGTGTTGAAGTTGTGAAAAGCAAAAAATCTTTAATAGTGCCAAACCTTTTTAGCCAGAATATGCTAAAAGAAGGCACGTCTCTTGTATTTTATGACCTTGCTATAAAATATTCACATAGTTTCTTTTAATAAAGAGAATGTCTTAATCATCTTCCCCATCCCATAAAGACGTCTGAAGTGATGAATTGTCTTGAGCATCAGAAAGTTGAGAACGCCTTTGTATAGACGTTGTAGAGGCTGGAGCAGAAAGCCCTAAATGGCTCCAAGCCTTTTCAGTTAGAATGCGTCCACGAGCGGTTCTTTGAATAAAACCTTGTTGGAGCAAATACGGTTCAACAATATCTTCAATGGCATCGCGTGGTTCTGATAAAGCAGCAGCAATCGTTTCAATCCCCACCGGTCCCCCTAAAAAAGTTTCCGCAATCAGGAGCAAGTAGCGGCGGTCAAGCGGATCAAGCCCAAGATGATCAACCTCAAGGCGCGAAAGGGCTTCATCGGCGATTTTTTGGTCAATTTGTTTTGCCTGTTTAACCAGAGCAAAATCACAAACGCGCCGTAAAAGCCGTCCGGCAATACGAGGCGTCCCGCGTGCTCGGCGTGCAATTTCATGAGCACCATCATCACTGATCTTAACGGCAAAAAGTCGTGCATTACGCTGCACAATATATTCCAATTCTTCTATCGTATAAAAATTGAGACGAATTGGGATGCCAAAACGGTCTCGTAGAGGTGTGGTTAAAAGCCCCAAACGTGTGGTTGCTGCCACCAAAGTAAATTTAGCCAGATCAATTTTCACCGAGCGTGCGGCCGGCCCCTCCCCAATGATCAAATCAAGTTGATAATCTTCCATGGCTGGATAAAGAATTTCCTCAATCGCCGGATTTAAGCGATGAATTTCATCAATAAACAAGACATCACGTTCTTCAAGATTGGTCAAGAGAGCGGCTAAATCTCCTGCTTTAGCGATGACCGGCCCTGAAGTAGAGCGAAAATTAACGCCTAATTCTTTTGCCATAATCTGTGAAAGCGTTGTTTTTCCCAACCCCGGTGGCCCTACAAACAAAACGTGATCCAGCGCTTCTTGCCGCGTTTTTGCTGCTTCAATAAATATTTTTAAATTAGCCCGCGCCGCTTCTTGACCAATAAAGTCATCGAGAACTTGTGGCCTCAAGGAACGATCTGGATCGTTAGGAAGGGGGGCGGAACCCAGAAGGCGTTTATCTTCATCTTTATGCATTGTTACCTTGATTTTAAGTAGGAGAAGAAAGCAATTTGAGACTATGGCGGATCAGCAGGGCAGAAGAAACAGTTTCCCCCTCAAGAGCATTCATCGCAAGAGCAAGAGCACGAGATGCATGCTCCCGTTCAAACCCTAGCTTCATCAACGCGGAAAGCGCATCATGCGCAGGTTGATTGGTCATCTCACGCTGAGAAACCGAAACAGTCTTGACAGCTTGTTCAAAGGGGAGTGTTTTACTTTTCAGTTCACCCACAATTCTTTCACTGACTTTTTTACCAACGCCTGGCGCTCGACTAATCATCGCAACATCGTTTAAAGCAATAGCCTGTGCAAGTTCATCTGGCGATAAAGTACCCAAGATTGCCAAAGCAACCTTTGCCCCTACTCCAGGAACATTTTGTAGAAGACAAAACCACTCCTGTTCAGCTCTTGTAGCAAAACCAAAAAGGCGGATTGCGTCTTCCCGAACATGCGTTTCAATAAAAAGGCTTAACGCCTCCCCAACAGAGGGTAAAGAAGGACGCAGCCGATTTGACACAAAAACAACATACCCCACACCGTGAACATCAAGAAGGATATGATCATCAAAGATATGTTCAAGAGTGCCCTTTAATTTGCCAATCATGCTTCCACCCCACTCATATCGCCATCCTTGCCTGATAAGATCGGTCAATACTGTTACGGTGCATACTATGACAAAGAGCAAGAGCAAGAGCATCAGCCGCATCACTGCTATCAAATTCAGCCCGTGGGAGGAGAACTTTGACCATCATATGGATTTGTTCTTTAGCCCCATGTCCAACCCCAATAACTGATTTTTTCACTTTGTTGGGCGCATATTCAAAAACAGGAAGATTTGCTTGCGCAGGAACCAGCAGTGCAATTGCACGCGCTTGGCCAAGTTTTAAAGTTGCTGTAGCATCTTTGTTGACAAATACATGTTCTACAGCGGCTTCATGGGGCATAAATTGATGCACAACCTCTGAAAGACCTTTGTGGATCTGACATAGTCTGGAAGCCAGCTCACACTGTACATCAGAAGAAACCGTCCCTGCTGCAATAAACTGAAGACGATTACCCGCAACATCGATAACGCCCCACCCTGTACGCCGTAATCCGGGATCAATACCTATAATACGAATCGTCTCTGCCATAAACTACAGTCTATACACTTTTCCCCCCTGTGAATAAAGATGTGAATAAAGACAAGACCACAAAGAAACCAGCAACCCAAGACAAAACCAGTAAAAAGATAATCATATCCCCCAAATTTATACAATTATAACACACAACGAACAGCATCTTTATGGAATACACTTTATGAAGCATAACTGAAATCAATCAAAACCATTCACACATCACAAGCAAGCACCTTATCAAGCACCCTCTAAAGCATAAAAATTCCCTTTCTGTATCATTTCCAATGCCATAATGGTTAAACATCGCAAACGAGCAAATAGATCAGTGCTGGATTGCACATTCATAAGTATAAAGAGGCTATGCAATGGATAGTATACACTTTACGGAAACTTTTTACATTATAGCATGACGCTACCACAATAACTCAACACATTGATTTACAAAGATAATTAATTATTTTGTATGTTGCATAAGAATCCCGAATATCCTAAGATTTTCTCATTACAAATCTGTTTATATTGAAGCAATCAAAACCATTCTCTTACATATGAAACGTGGGATTGCCGTATAGAGTGAAACTGTACAAGAAAGGACTAAAAATGCCTCTAATAAATTGACTCAAGTGCCAAGAGCTTGTCGCAACATTGAGAACTGGCAAATATGATGATCGTGCCGGCGTGCTCTGTTGCAAACGTAAAGATGAGGAGAGCTCAACGAATGTGAATAAGAACTGAGAGGTGTTTTTGAATATACTCATCACACCACAATGACATTGCATATAGAGGGACATTGCATGGGGGCACAGGGAACCCATGGGGCATTCATTATATGGCACTTTATTTTGGATATTTTACTTTACGCGAGGGAAAATACCTTCCATTCAAAACAAAAGAAGCCCAAAAACTGTAACAATGTGTATCATCCTCATTAACACACTTTACAGCAGCTTTATAGGCATAAATTATAGAGCATAAATAAATTGATGTACAAGCCCCTACTCTATCTTAGAGCCAGATCATTATCATAACCAAAACAAAATCACACGATAGATCAACAGAAAGTGTTCCAGCTGCAATCAACCAAAGTCGATTTCCATAAGACCAACCATACTCCATCCCATGCCATATTCGAAATCAATACTTATACACCCCCTCTAAGCTATAAGCTCAAGATATTTCTACGCCAAATAGAAATTAGGCAGAAAAAAACACTCTAGATTAGTTTTAATTGTGAAATTTCGGTTGTAAAAAAAAATGGGTATACTGCTCTAAATATCGTAAGAAAGAAGCAAGGAGCTATTCTTCTCAGAACGCCCAAAAGCTGTTTTCAGTAATTCAATTTATTTTCCCACTGGATTATCATCGCTTAAACGTACAGCCGCCGCTTATTGACCAAAGCGCTTAAACTACAGCCGCATCTCTAAATGAAACAAAATGCACGCTTCTAAACGTAATGAATGAGAACAAATTGACGGAAAGTTTCTGGCAATTCATGCCAATGAGGGGTTTCAAGTTCCAATGTCGGTGTATGAAGTGACACTTTTACAATTTCTTTTTTTATTTGTTCTGATGATATTTCCCCTTCGCACAAAGCAAGGGAGTACCTCTAAGAACGCCCAAAGGCTGTTTTGAGCAATTCGATTTGTTTTCCCACTGGATTATCATCTTCTAGAGCACAGGAGGCCGCAGTTTCCCACCCAGCACGCATATAGGTTATCCGCGCTTCTAAACGCAATGAATGAGAAACAAATTGGCGAAAAATTTCTGGCAATTCATGCCAATGCGGGGTTTCAAGTTCCAATGTCGGTGTATGAAGTGACACTTTTACAATTTCTTTTTTTATTTGTTCTGATGACATTTCCCCTTCACGCTCTGCGCGAAGAAGAAGGAGTTGAGAAGCGATTTGCATAAGTCGTGTACTTAAATACATAGCCTCTTTTGCATAGATTGCAGAAACCTCTGCCGAAAGAGAGCGTGCTACTAATTTCCCTTCTGAGTCAATATACGCTGCGGTTTTTTCAATCAGCGCCATTGTTTCTTCATAGAGACGATTAAAAGCATTTTCAAAAGCATTATGCTCAATCATGATAATAGGTTCATCATATGGACGTTTATGTACACTCACGCTTTTATACTCCAAGTATCAGCACAAAATTATACCACTCAACGAACAGAGTATTAAAAAGTTTCTTTTGTTGCTGTGTAGAACGCTTTTTTTTTAAAACTGCTACCTCTTTTAATTTTTTTGCGCAACGCACTTTTTATACTAAGGTTAACGTGCCCAATAAACACTATAGGAATGTTTTTTATAAACGGATCATTTTCCTTGAAAATGACCACTGCCAAGATTGCCGTTTTTCACAATAATAAGCGACTCCAAATTGCAAAGCAATACCCGTTATTATTAAGAGGGTATCGGAAAAAACCGTTTCTGTCATCACTGTTTTTATAATTTGTCCAAACATCGCAAAAATGGTTCCCGTTACAAAGACCGGTAAACTATGTTTGCCTAAAATTGCTAAAGGATGTTTCTGAGAGACATAAAACCATTTATTGATGCGCGGCAAAGAAAGAATGAGAAAGGCTAATGCAAGAACATGGAGTAAACGTGGCAAGCTTAAAAAGGTTTTATTAAAGTTCAACAATGGGGAAGACCAGCCAAGCCACCCCAAAATGCCCCACCAATTTAAGCGAACCCATAACAGCGCCAACAAGAGATACGCTGCCGCACAAACAATCCAAAAAGACTGAAAAGCGATTTTTTTTCCTTGTTTAAGCGCTAAAGTACTGGTCAATCCTATGACAAATAAGAATTGCCAAGACAAAGGATTTAAAAACCACTTTCCCTTTAAAGGATAAGAAGGAGGAGCAATTTTGTAAAATCCGCAGATAAGATACAGTGTAAAGGAGCCCAAAAGCAGCCATTTTGTCTGCTTACAACTCAAATAAAGGATAAAAGGCGCAAAAAACATCAAAACGATATAAAGAGGAAGAATATTATTATATCCCAATTGATGCCCAAAGCTTAAGGTACTCAAAAATGCGATACCAGGCTCTTTAAAAAAGAGTCCCACATTGTTCATCGATAAAAGTTTTTCTGTTCGCCATAATAAAAAGGCAGCAAAAAAAAGACTTAACGTGACAAAAGTCGTAAAAAGATATGCACCATAGAGCTGCAGAGCTCTGTACCAAAGTTTTCGGATAATAAAAGCAAAGGATTTTTGCTGTAATCGTCCATGAAAGCTTAACCCAAGAGCAATCCCTGAAAGCAAAACAAACACTTCTGCACAATCAGAAAAACCGAAGTTTCTATGAGTAAAAGACTCATAGATCGTTCTGGGAATATGGTTGATGAAAATCGTCAATAAGGCCAAAGAACGAAAAACATCAATGCGTGTATCACGATGAGAAGGTTGAGTATTATGCTCAAGAATACCTTGGTATTTCATCAGTGGACTCCCACACGTCACAAACCCCTTGAAGTCCCAATAAAAATGGTGCTTACCCTTATTGCCAACAAGCATGAACAGGATGAAATTTTAATTTTTAAGAGTCAAGTTTCATTTTAAGCGTTTATTTTTTTAAAAGCAAAAGTTTTTTAAAGGCAAAAGAACGAAAAGCGTCCATACGTGTATCACAACAAAAAGGCGACATATTATGCTTAAAAACACTCTCATTTCTCATAAACAGGCTTCCACACACCCACAAATCCTTTAAATTACGTGAAAATGGTGGTCACTTTCATCGCAAATAAGCATAATAGAATGAAACTTTAATTTTTAAGCGTTATTTTTTCTAAGAAACAGGGATTTGACATGACAGAACAAAAAAATAAACCAATTGATCCACCTCTTTTCCCTCAGTTGATTTTAACACTTGATGTTCGGCGCAACACCCCACACGCATTATTGCGGCAAATTTTGCAAACAAAGTCTTTTGCATGCGTCATCCTCTATGATTCTGAAAAATTGAAAGATGATAGCTCTTTTTTACAACAACAAGCGCAAACTTACGCAGAAGATATTCAACATCATGACGCAGCCCTTCTCATCGCTGATGACAGCCGCATTGCTGGGCGCATAAAGGCTGATGGATTGCACATAGAAAATGATCTTAACGCTCTTGAAAGCTTCAAAAATCAGCAAAAGGAACAAAAAATTATAGGCTTTGGCAATTTACGCAATCGCCATAGTGCTATGCTTGCAGCGGAAACAGGTGTTGATTACCTGTTCTTTGGAAAACTCGGTGCTGATAAAAAACCCCAAGCGCACCCCCGCAATCTCCAGTTAGCAACATGGTGGGCAGAAATTATGCAAACCCCCGCCATTATCCAAGCAGGAAGCGATTTTTCAACCTTTGATGAAGTCTTAAAGACTGGATGTGAATTCATTGCTGTAGAAGAAGTGATTTTTGGGAACGACAACCCCTTAATACTGCTTAAAACAATGCAAGAAAAATGTGAGAAAACCCCCTTGTAATATAGGAGGAGAATTTATAAATAAAGTGTTAATAAAAATCCAAATACTCACCACTATATTACTTATATAGAACACACAATAACAGATAAAGAGAATACCTCGAAACTCAATAAAATTGCTTAATAATTCAATCAAATTGATAAAAAACTAGCGTCTTTTTTCATATAATATATAGAAAAAAGGATCATAGAAACTTTCTCGTTCAATGTCTTATAAAGACAAAGCATTGTGATTGGGGAAAATGGTCATTTTCAATATTGGTACTGAATACCAATAGCTGACGATACAAATATGCAGGGGACATAAAAATGCAATATAGCGGAACACTTGAAGATCTTAAAAACATAATTCGCAAAGCTGGATATCAAATCAAAGAAACTAAACCTCTATCACATCCATCCCCTGAAGGATATCAGATCAAAACCTCCGAAGGAGGCACTACTAATTGGTTTAAAAGCACAGGAAAACTTCAAGTTCAAGGCAGCGCAAACATAAAACAAAAGTTAATAGAAGATTTAGCAAAGCATATAGAAGAAACATCAACGATTCCTTCCTCAAAAACTGCCTCCAATCCTTCAAATAAAAAAATTTTTATCGTTCATGGTCATGATTGTTATGCCTTAACGGAGCTTGAAAATGTTCTTCTCAAGCTTGGTCTCGAACCATATATCTTACAAAACACGAGTGGTAATGGTTTACCCATCATTCAAACTTTGAAAAAAGAAATTTGTGACAGTTCTATAAGTTTTGGTATTGTACTCCTCACGCATGATGACATGGGTTATGCTATATCTCAAGGTGCAGAAAAAATTCAACCCCGTGCACGACAAAACGTTATTTTCGAAATGGGCATGTTAGCTGCCGCACTTCCTCTTGAGAGGATTGCTATTCTACAAAAAGAAGGCATTGAAATGCTTTCAGATGTTGGTGGAGTTTACTACCTTTCTTTTAAAGAACACGTAAACGAAACATTTCCCAAACTTATTAAGCGCTTACAAAAAGCTGATTTCTCTTTTAATACAGATACAATTCATGCATTAAAGTAAATTTGAATAATGCTTATGTTTATTTTTTAAAGCGCACGCCCAAAACCACAAGGCACCCCACCACATTCCACAGACACACATCCTATAGCACAGAGAAACGATCACCCCCCCTTCTTCAAACAGCAAGCGATTGTGCAAATTTTAATGAAGAGACCGCGTGTAAATTCATTACCATAGAAGAAATCATTTTAATCCCTTTGATAAACACGGAGGCTGTTGTCATGATTTTGGTAATTGTTCCAGAGAGATTTAAGAAGCAGATAGCCTCTCATTAGATTAAAGAAAAATAGGAAATTCACGTCGGGCATGTACTACAGCTACAATTTCGATTTGATGTGCAGCTACTCGATACAATATAAGGTAATTTGGATGTGCTACAATTTCTCGTAATCCTAATACCTTCTCACTCTGTCTGTATAAATATGGATGTTCAGCCAATGGCAGTACGGATGCTTCCAAAAACCTTTTCATTCGGCGCGCGCGCAGCAGATGGATTTTCGCGAGCAATATAGGTAACATCTGACGCAAATTGTCGCGCGCCGAAGACAACCAAAACCGGAAGCATCACTTGTCCTGTTCAGCTTCAAGCTGACTGATTATAACTTCCATTTCAGCCATAACCTCATCATGCGGAATAGGAGGATATGGATTTGCAAGACTGCTCGCTACCTTATCGCGCAGCCATGCAGTGTAGCTGCTTTCCTGTTCAACGGTTTCGAACTCTGAAATTAGCGGAGAAAGGGTGGTCTTCATAATATATGTCCTTTCTATTCCTGAATATTGGAGATAATTACTCTTGTCTATGTTGTTAATATTAGCGAATTGAAAATGTTTAACTTTTAAGCGTCCAAAGTTCTTTTGATCTTAAAACTTAAGGCTTTTTAACCCTCTCAAAAAACACGAGGGCTAATGTCATGATTTTGACAATCATTCCAGAGAGATTTAAGAGGAAGATAGCCTCTCATTAAAAAACAAATTTTGTAAGTAAAAAACTATTTTTATTGTAAATTTCCTGAAATTACTTTATGAATTAAAAGATGTTTTGGTCGAATACGCAACGACCAAAAGGGGCCTTGAAAACCCTAAGTTCTAGCGTAAAGATGAACCCACTTTGTGGGTATCCCGGAATTCCGGGAGTTTTTGCTATGTCCAGGTGCTTTAAGCACTAAAAGCAAAAAGGCTGACTAGAACTCAGTATTTTCAAGCTCCCGGAATACTCATGCGAGGGCGCTCGCAACCGGCGGGGAAAAATGCAATCTCAAAATCTTAATATTGATCTTTTTATTGGCAAAAAAATTCGTTTGAGACGAAAAATGCTAAAAATGTCTCAAACAACTTTAGGGCACGCTTTAGGCGTCAGCTTCCAACAAATTCAAAAATATGAAAAAGGCTTAAATCGTGTCAGCGCAGGGCGTTTAATGGAAATTTCTGATATTTTGAATGTTCCCATTGCCTTTTTTTATGCCGATATCATTACAAAACACCAGCCCCCGTATCATCATGATGAAATCGCATCAAGCACAGAGGAATACCTGCTGCTCAAAAGATTTAGAACTCTCACAACGGTAAAAAAGAAAGCCTTTTTACAGCTGATCTCTGATGAGAATGCAAGCTAACATCACACGGATAGCGTGCGCTATTCATAAGCATTCATACGTATTTTAAAAAGCAACCTCCATTGTAAGAATTTTTTCATTTTAGGGGGATAAGCCCTTGATATAATAGAAGATAAGCATCTTTACATACGATAACCCTTCATCATTATTATTTTTAACAGGACTGTATTATTTTTAACAGAACTGTTTTAAACAGTCTGTCTCTCGTCGACATTTATGCTACTTTTTTAACTTACCCAACCCTACCTTGAACCAAGACGAAAAACTGAGAGATAAAAAGTAATATAGAAATGAGATTCTTATACGGCTTGTAATGATGAAAAAAAAATGTGAAAATTCTGATCGGTAATGAGGAGAAAACACCATGATCAAGAGAAGCGTGAAGCTGCTTATCTTAGGCGTGATTGGGCTTGCAAGTTCTGCTGTAAGTTCAGCGGGAAACACTGAAGAAATCTCAAATTCTGAAAGCTCTTTCAATACGATTCAAGAAGCTTCAAACACTCAAGAACCCTTTCAGCCCTTAAAAGCTGGAGACTATGACCAAGCCTATGACTATTACATCCAAGGTTATTATTTAAAAGCTTTTCGTGAAGCACTCCGACGTGCTGAAAAAAATGATCCTTTTGCACAAACTCTTCTTGCCCGAATTTATATGGAAGGATGTGCTGTTCCTATTGACGGTGCGCGTGCTGCTTTATGGTTTGAACGCGCTGCAAAACAGGGGGAACCCCAAGCACAACTACGCTATGGACTTATGTTGTTTGATGGTAACTTTATAAAACAAAATCAAGAACTTGGTGCGCAATTCATTCAAAAAGCTGTCAAAGCAGGCGTCAAGGAAGCCTATTTTTATTATGGACAACTGCTTCTTTATAAGGCCTCACAGGAAAAACAAGCTCTCCCTGGTGTTTCTTCCCAAAGTCGTGAAAATGAAGCAATAGAGCAAGCCTTAAAATGGTACTTAAAAGGTGCTGCTCTTGGCGATGCTGAAGCGGCTTTTTCTGCTGCAAAAATTCTTTCCTTAGGCACGTTAAAGCGACCAAAAGATGATCGCAATGCCCGCAAGCTCATGGAGGTAGCGGCTCAAAACAACCACTTAAAAGCTCAACTTCATTTAGCACAATGGCTTGTACAGGGGCGTGGAGGAGAAACAGATTTTCAGCGTGCTTTTCATTTACTTCACAGAAATGCCGTCAACATGATTGCACCAGCACAGATTTCCCTTGCAAGGCTTTATCGAGATGGCACAGGAACAAAAGGCGATATAATAATGGCAGCGGCATGGTATATGCTCGCAAAGGAAGCAAAAATGCAAGCTCCTGATCTTGAAATAATGCTCCAAGGCATGGATAAGGCACAACTAGAAAAAGCGCACAAAGAAGCAATAAAGCTCCTTCCTGTTTTTTAAATACTCCTCTCTGCATCAAAAAGATAAAATTTATAGAAATTCCGGGAGATTTTGCTCTGTCCAGGTGCTTTAAGCACTAAAAGCAAAAAGGCTGATTCGGATTCAGTATTTTCAAGCTCCCGGAATACCAACGCGAGGGCGCTCGCAACCGGCGGGGGCTTTAAAATGCGAGCCAAAAATCTTGATAATGACATTTTCATTGGTAAAGAAAACGCACTGGTATCATTTGCTTAACAAACAATACCCAATAAGCAAAAGAGCTAGGCTATCCTGAAAATTCCGCAAGCTCTATTTTTTCATTCTTTTTGCTTGGATGAAAAACACGCCGACTCTCAGTAAAAAGCTATTTTTTATTGCCAAGCCTCCGAAATTACTTTACATATTGAAAGGTGTTTTGGTCGCATACGCAACGACCAATAGGGCTCTAAAAATCCGAAACCTCGTACATAAATTTACCCCGCTTTGCGGGTATCCCGGAATTCCGGGAGATTTTGCTATGTCCAGGTGCTTTAAGCACTAAAAGCAAAATGCTGATTCGAGGTCAGTGTTTTTAGACTCCCGGAATACCAACGCGAGGGCGCTCGCAACCGGCGGGGGCTTTAAAATGCGAGCCAAAAATCTTGATAATGACATTTTCGTTGGCAAAAAAATTCGTTTGAGACGAAAAATGCTAAAAATGTCTCAAAAAACATTAGGTCAACATTTAGGTGTTACTTTCCAACAAATCCAGAAATATGAAAACGGCTTAAATCGTGTCAGCGCAGGGCGTTTAAAAGAAATTGCCGATATCTTAAATGTTCCACTTGTCTTTTTCTATGCAGATATCTTAACAAAACAACAGCCCCCGTACTCTCATGATGAAATCGCATCAAGTACAGAGGAATACCTACTTTTAAAAAGATTTAGAGTTCTAACCTCGATAAAACAAAGAGCCATTTTACAATTACTCTCTGATCAAAATGAAAGCTTTTAACATCATAATATAAGGCGCTACACTCTCTATTCTTGACTTGCCTCCCACCCCTCAAAGGACAGAAGCCCCTTCCCTATCCAGTTGGGAAACAATCCGTCTTCTCAGAACAGAACTCTTTTAGCTTCCCATTTTATGTGGTTCATTTCACAAGATTATCCGGACAAGCTCTCCCTCAAATATTCACCACACACTCTCATAAAAACATCACATGTACAAAGTTTTATGTCTTATAGCACCACACCTCAAACGACAGTATTTTACAGCAAACAGAATAAGCATTCATACGTATTTAAAAAAAGACAGCCCTCAAAAAGCAATGCTTGAAAATTTTTTTGGTCGATCTGGAACAGAACCTAACGCATCATTTTATAATGGTGATAGAGGACATGATCTTAACATGCAAACGCAAAAAATTGCTTTTTTATCATAATCACTAAAAGCAGCTGTTTATTAAAATATACGCCACCAGAAGCACTTCAAGCAGCCTTTACAGCTGAAACCATTATTCATTGATTAATTAACCGATTGATTAGATACCGATATGTTGTTAATGTGCTATAAGTAAAGTTGCTCTTATTTCTGGAAGAGGAGCTTCGCAAATAAAGAGCAACAATAAGTAAGGGGAATTAAAGATGTTAAAATATTTATTGCTGTCACCGGTTGTGTTGGTGGTTGGTTGCGCATCTGTAGGCAATTATTCATCAAATTATGTTGATCAAAGTCTTACAAAGCGTCAGGCACAATTAGTTGCTAACAAATTTATTAGCGGTAACAAAGGGTTTTTACCACCAGCTACAACCACACTTCTTATAAAGAAAAATAATACAGCAGACAACTTTACTCCTTTATTTATCAATCTGTTGCGACGGAATGGATATAATGTGATCTATACAGATCAACCTCAAAAGCAACAAAACATGGGTGTGAATTTGAGTTATAGAATAAGATTAAATAGTAGCACTATAGTGTCTCTTTTTCAGTATAACGTGAACGGAGAGCCGCGTTCTTATATAAATACTCAGCCCAGATGAACCCGCTATTTAATGTAAACATACTCTATATTTTACACGTAAAGACTTAAAAGCTCTTGCGAAAGGCAAAGAGATTTGCACCTCAATAAAAAACCTCATTTTTAGCCAGAGTGGATAAATTTTATTATAGATTGTGACAATACAAAATAGTGTAAATTATAGCTTTAAGATTTAAGAAAAGAAGAATACTAAAAATAATGAAAATGCCCCACACCCTAGTGAATTGTTACGCGAAGATGTAAATGCAAAACTTGGACTATCTGTGATTGAAGCAGCTGAAGAGTTTTCTATATCCCGTGTAGCATTTTCTAGGGGCTTGGTAAAATCCTTATAACGACATTTTCAGTGGCAAATTCATTGGCAAAAAAATTCGTTTGAGACGAAAAATGCTTAAAATGTCTCAAAAAACATTAGGTTAACATTTAGGTGCCACTTTCCAACAAATCCAGAAATATGAAAACGGCTTAAATCGTGTCAGCGCAGGGCGCTTAAAATAAATTGCCGCTATCTCAAATGTTCCACTTTCCTTTTTCTATGCTGATATCTTAACAAAACAACAGCCCCCATACCACCATGATGAAATCGCATCAAGTACAGAAAAATACCTGCTTTTAAAAAAATTTAGAGTCCTAACCTCGATAAAACAAAGAGCCTTTTTACAATTACTCTCTGATCAAAATGAAAGCTAACACCACGCTCTATCCCATGAGACACTCATAATAAACTCCGTATTCACATATTCTTAATTAAAAACACCTCATGGTTTTAGGGAACTTATATCATTACCATCAATTATATCATTGCCATCAATGATGATATTTTACGACACAACGGGATAAATTTCCCCAAAAATTCTAAAAAATTTTTGTGCAAATTTTTAAAAAGCTTGCGTCTGAGCGCTTTTTATGGTCTTGCAAAGAGCTGAAAAGCAAAAATACATAAAGGTCCTTTTTTACTTAAGCTTTTCTCTTTGCAAAAAGCAGGAGAAAGCCCATAAAGAGCACACAGGACCATGAGAGAGCAGCAAGGTTAATCAAAGGGATTTTAGCCCGAAAATAACAAAAGAGCTTGACTGTTAAAGGCAGCAAAGAAAAGCGCCATAAAGACAACAAGAGAGTTCTTTTTGCAAGAATAGAATTGGATAGAAACGATGAAAATTAATGGCAATGAAATTCGCCCTGGTAATGTGATCGAACATCAAGGAAGCTTATGGGTTGCAGTTAAATGCAACGCTGTAAAACCAGGAAAAGGTGGTGCATTTAACCAAGTTGAAATGAAAAATTTGATTGATGGTACAAAACTTAATGAGCGATTTCGTGCTGCTGAGACGGTTGAACGCGTGCGCCTTGAACAAAAGGATTTCACATTTCTTTATCAACAAGGGGATGCTTTGGTCTTTATGGATTCAGAATCTTATGAACAACTAGAACTTCAAAAGGATTTTGTTGGTGAACGTGCTGCTTTTCTCCAAGATGGGATGACAGTCACAGTTGAACTTTATCAAGAAAAGCCTATTGGCATCTCACTTCCTGATCAAGTTGCTGTCACGATTGCAGAAGCCGATCCTGCCATCAAAGGACAAACGGTTACCTCCTCTTATAAACCCGCCATTCTTGAAAACGGAATTCGTATTCTTGTTCCCCCTTTTATGAATGCTGGTGAACGTATCATTGTAGACACCAATGAGTTGATTTATTTGCGTCGTGCAAATGAAAAAGATAAATAAAGGAATAAAAAATGGCCCATTCTGCAGTCATGAATGTCATGGTGCAAGCTGCAATGAAAGCAGGACGCTCGTTGGTACGTGATTACGGTGAAGTGCAAAATTTGCAAGTGTCTTTGAAAGGACCAGCAGATTATGTCAGCCAAGCAGATCGCAAAGCGGAAAAAATTATTTTCAATGAATTAAGCAAAGCGCGCCCCAAATTTGGTTTTCTGATGGAAGAGTCTGAAGAAATCATTGGAGAAGATTCACAACACCGTTTTATTGTTGACCCTTTAGATGGTACTACAAATTTTCTCCATGGCATTCCTTTTTTTGCTGTTTCCATTGCCTTAGAAAGCCAAGGAAAAATCGTTGGTGGTGTCATTTACAATCCCGTGAGTGATGAACTCTTTACCGCAGAACGCGGGTGTGGTGCTTTTTTCAATGACCGCCGCTGTCGCGTTTCTGCTCGACGCAGACTAGAAGATTGTGTCATTGCCACAGGAATGCCTCATTTTGGTCGCCCAAATCATGGAACCTACCTTATTGAATTACGTAATGTGATGGCAGAGGTTGCCGGACTTCGCCGTTTTGGTGCTGCTGCTCTTGATTTAGCTTATGTGGCTGCTGGAAGAACCGATGGCTTTTGGGAAGATAACCTGCAAATTTGGGATATGGCTGCTGGAATATTGATGGTTCGTGAAGCCGGTGGTTTTGTCACCGATAAAGAAGGCGGCAACAATATATTTCGCAAAAAAAATATCATTGCCGGCAATGAACACATTCGCCTAAAATTAGAAAAAACCCTCAAAAAAGGCATTTAAGCCTAAAAAAATCCAGCAGATTACCTCAGCCAAGCAGATCGCAAAGCGGAAAAAATTATTTTAAATGAATTAAGCAAAGCGCACCCCAAATTTGGTTTTCTGATGGAAGAGTCAGAAGAAATCACTGGAGAAGATTCACAACACCGTTTTATTGTTGACCCTTTGAGATGGCACCACAAATTTTCTCCATGGCATTCCTTTTTTGCTGTTTCCATTGCCTTAGAAAGCCAAGGAAAAATCGTTGCTGGTGTCATTTACAATCCCGTGAGTGATGAACTCTTCACCGCAGAACGCGGGTATGGTGCTTTTTTCAATAACCGACGCTGTCGCGTTTCTGCTCGACGCAGACTGGAAGATTGTGTCATTGCCACGGGAATGCCTCATTTTGGTCGCCCAAATCATGGAACCTATCTTATTGAATTACGCAATATAATGATGGAAGTTGCCGGACTTCACCGTTTTGGTGCTGCTGCTCTTGATTTAGCTTATGTTGCTTCTGGCAGAACCGATAGCTTTTGGGAAGATAACCTGCAAATTTGGGATATGGCTGCTGGAATACTGATGGTTCGTGAAGCCGGTGGTTTTGTCACCGATAAAGAAGGCGGCAGCGATATATTTCGCAAAAAAAATATCATCACAACAAAACGCCCCAAGAAGCAACAACGACATCAGAAGCCAACATTCTCCCCTACTTCTCTTAAGAAATCACCGCCTACACAGCAAAAAAGATTGACTATAATTTAAAATATCCCCTCTCTGCTAAGGGCTATCACATATGCCTCTCATAGTTTTCACCTCTACATGACAACAGAAATTTTAGCAAATCCATTGATTTATACAGCCATTCCCCCCCCTTCATTTAACCATTATCTCAGATAGTCTATGAAATACTCTCGAGATTTATAGTAACAAAAATCTTTGTTTTCCAAAATTGCTTTCTGCATTTCACTTGCAAGCTGCTCTTTATCTTTTTCAACAACCTCTTTCAGCGCCTTTACCTTCTCATTACCGAAGATAATTTTTAATTTTTCTTTTAACTTTTTTTCCTCAACAAGCTTCTCCCAAAAGATCAATCGGTTATCGCATTTCTCATTTGATGATTTCATCCACTCTTTAACGCCTAATTTGTAAGCTTCTTCAAATGTTGGATTCCCTTCAACAATGGAAAGCTTTTTTGCTCTATTTGTGTCATTCTCTTTACAAGTATTGATTACATCTCTAACTGTGACAGAATGGCAACCATTATCAAAGGCAACATAGCCTTTTTTCACTGTTTTAATAAGCTTCTTATAGTAAATGAAAGTTTCTCTTGCCTCCTTATAATCACTGGAAATATCACACAACAACAACAACACATTCTTTTTACAATATAATAATAAAGTACACTCACCAGACCAAGATTCCGAAAGCTTTAGCATTTTCTCTATCTCTTTGTGTTCTATACTTATAGATATGTTGTCCCACAAAGTATCTGTAAATTTTTTCTTTTCATCCTCCCCTGTAAAGTTTTCCTTTTGGTGCTGTTTGCATTCAGCTGTAATCATATCATCAAGAACATATAACCACCAATGAAGTAATAACATCGTAGGTTGACTCCGTTTTTTGTTCGTAAGAGGATCTACAAACTTTTGCAGAGTTATTCCATTCTTGCTCATTAATCGCACTGCTTTTACAAAAAATTTCCTAAAATATGAGGTATCCAAGAGACTACATATTTTTTTGTAATGTTCATAAGTAAGTTTTTTTCCAAGTGCTTGCTTGTACAATAAACGCACTTTGTGATCCCCTCGAACACAAATATCCTTTACCAATGGAAGCCGATCTCCACTGAATTTCATATCTTCCCTAGGATTTTTTATCCCCAGTACGTCTCTTTCCCATAGCCTTACTCCCTCATCCCATTGTTTCAACCATTCCTGCGATATTTTTTGAGTTTTTTTAACAAGCCTTTGTTCCCCTTGTGCAATAATATCTTGATATCCAGCGCATTCTTGCTCTTTTTGCTCAAGTCGTTCAGTCAATTGAAGACACTTCTGTTCCCCTTGTGCAATAATATCTTGATATCCAGCGCATTCTTGCTCTTTTCGCTCAAGTCGTTCAGTCAATTGAAGACACTTCTGTTCCCCTTGTGCAATAATATCTTGATATCCAGCGCATTCTTGCTCTTTTCGCTCAAGTTGTTCAGTCAATTGAAGACACTTCTGTTCCCCTTGTGCAATAATAGCTTGATATCCAGCGCAATCTTGCTCTTTTTGCTCAAGTTGGTCAGTCAATTGAAGACACTTCTGTTCCCATTGTGCAATAATATCTTGATGTCCAGCGCAATCTTGCTCTTTTCGCTCAAGTTGGTCAGTCAATTGAAGACACTTCTGTTCCCATTGTGCAATAATATCTTGATATCCAGCGCACTCTTGCGCTTTTTGCTCAAGTTGATCAGTCAATTGAAGACACTTATATGCCCCTTGTGCAATAATATCTTGATATCCAACGCACTCTTGCTTTTTTTTCTCAAGTTGTTCAGTCAATTGAAGACATTTCTGTTCCCCTTGAGCAATAATATCTTGATATCCAGCGCACTCTTGCTCTTTTTGCTCAAGTTGTTTAGTTAAATGCTTGTTCTGATAAATTGCCAATGCAAGCATTAAGCTTCCCCCACAACACACTATCATTGCCAAACCGAACAAAAAATCCACTGAGTATCCCGAATACCACGACTTCCCCATCCATATGATGCAGAAAATCATAACGCCGCATCTTACACTCCCACATTTTTTCCCCCATTTCCAAATGACCTTAATTATAGCTATTATGAAAGCTATTGCCAATTTTATGTCTTCTTCCATTCTTGCTCTCTTTTATTCCCACCAATATTTAACGCAGCTCTTTTATCGATCTCTCGATATTGTATCATTGTGTGTACATCTGATTTGAAAATAACTACATATTATATTTTAATAAAAACAATACACAAAATATAGATATTTTTCTGGTAAAATAAAACAATTTGTATTTAATTGTACTGCTCTAATGATTTATGTACTTTAAAGAAAAGCCTTATAAGCCCTCAAAATGCATGATCCATGAAATATTGATTTTCAAAGTAATAAAAACCTTAACTCAACCAAACAGCAAAACAAACTGCGTGCTTTGTTCGCACTGTTTTATAACATCAATAAAAAGCGCCTCTGCCTATTTAGCAGTTCTTCTTTAAGTAGCCCAGCACCATCATACTCTTATGCCAGCGCCCCCCGTTGTGATAGCCCTTGAAACTTGAGACGATTCATAAAGAGGACTTATTCTTTCTTTAAGTGTTTTTACTTCACGCGAGCTCTCTCTGCTTGCAGCATGCAAGAGACATGGTTTTGACTAATGCAACATAACCAAATTTGAAACGAGAAATTCCATGTAAGATCTCTCATGAAAAACAATGAGTTATCCTTATAAATCAACGTGAAGATACTGTTATAAAGAGAGCTCTCCCCTTAATTATTCATAGAGATTAACGTGGCATCGTTTTACATTCTATACACAGAAGTGTCTTTATAAAAATGTCAGGCAGAAAAAAGAACAGCCCGTTAAAAAAGA
This sequence comes from Bartonella sp. AP65SXKL, assembly GCF_042195725.1. Lineage (NCBI taxonomy): Bacteria > Pseudomonadati > Pseudomonadota > Alphaproteobacteria > Hyphomicrobiales > Bartonellaceae > Bartonella > Bartonella sp. AP65SXKL. The sequence continues at coordinate 95,352 of NZ_JBHIOW010000004.1, read as the reverse complement.
AAAACACCTCAATGCTTGCCTTTCTTTTTTCCATGAGAGTTTCAAATTGATAAGCCTGTCTGAAAAGAATACTGTTTATGCCCTTAAAGATACTGCTCTTGTATCAAGATCACTTACTCAGATGAAAATTGCAGTTGAGCCAAATGCGCATAAACATTATTTTTTATAATGAGTTGTGTGTTCCTTCTTCCACAAAAGCGCCTTTATCTATCACGAGAATACGATTAGCTTTTAAAATTGTTGCCAAACGATGTGCAATGACCAGGATTTAGGATTTTGTATCAATCCTTCTAAGGTATCTTGCACCAACTTTTCACTGTTTGCATCTAAAGAAAATGTTGCTTAATCAAATAGTAATACTTTGATTTATAATAATAATTCATTGTCTTGTATGTTGAATGAGAATCCCGAATACCGTAGGATTCTCTCATTTCAAACCATGTTTCATGGTGAACCAACCAAAACCATGCCTTTTGCACGTACCAAGCGGGGAAAGCCCGCGTGAATAAAAAACTATTAAGAAAGAACTTAAAATGCCTATAATAAATTATCTCAAGTGCCAAGGGCTGTAGCAACATCCACGAGTTGGCAAATATAATGACGGTGCCGGCTTGCAACAAGAGGGCTGCATTTCTTAAAATCGCCAGTGCAATACCAATGCGTTGTTTTTGCCCCCCAGAAAGCATAGTACCACGTTCTTCTACTTGCGTATCCAAGCCATCTGGTAAAGCTTGAATAAATTCAAATACATTGGCAGCTTTAGAAGCGGCAAAAATTTCCTCTCCATGGGTATGTTCAGTTCCAAAAAAAGAAGAAAAGTTTGCAATTATTTTATTTCAAGTCTTTATACTCTAGGGAAGAAAGGATTTATGCATATATTCAAAATGATTTTTTAATTTAAAAAACGCAACCACAATGATTTATAAGTGTTTAAGACCCATCTGTTTATGTCGGATGCGTTTTTGAATTAATATTTAAAGTGCACTCTTTGATAGGATCAAAAACTCATCGTTTGCAATCGATTTGTTTAAAACCCTTGTACCCCATAAAGAGGAGGCTTTTACATGCCAATATTACCAAAACGATTTTTGAATTTAGAAAGACGACCACCACGATCTACAAGCGTTTGGGAGCCACCTGTCCATGCCGGATGCGTTCTTGGATCAATATCTAGATTAAGAGTATCGCCTTCTTTTCCCCAAGTAGAGCGCGTCGTATATTGGGTTCCATCCGTCATAACAACGGTAATTTTATGATAATTGGGGTGAATATTCGCTTTCATGCGTCAAACCTTTTGCGTTTATAGAATGAAATAGCACTTGCTTGTTTTTTTAAGTGCACTTCCTTTGTCTTTTTGATACATTGATTAAAGTATTTATTCCTATAACTGAGCACGCATCAAAAAACAAGTGTTCAAGATACATCATTGTATCAAGTGTTACAAATCCAATACAGTGAGCAAAATTTTATGACATTACGTTCTCGTTCAGAAAAATCGACAAAGTCTTCCCCTAAAAAATCTTCATTCTCTTCGCTTGCAATTTTTGTTCCCTATATTTTGCGCTATCGTTGGTTGTTTATCTTTGCTTTTCTAGCATTATCTGTTGCTGCTCTTGTCACATTAGCTTTGCCTGTGGCTATCCGCCAAATGTTTGATCATGGGTTTTCTACTTCAAGCCATGGACATATTAATTTTTACTTTGGAATTTTGTTTATCTTAGCCTTGTTTCTCGCATTTGCTTCAGCAGCCCGTTATTACTGTGTTATCACCTTAGGAGAACGGATTGTTGCCGATTTACGGCGTGATGTGTTTGTCCATATTATGAAACTTTCTCCTGCTTTTTTTGATCGATCACATTCAGGAGAGATTGTTTCAAGGCTTCTAACAGATACCACACAAATAAAATTAGCTGTGGGCTCTACCGCCTCTACCGCATTGCGTCAGCTGATTATCGTGATCGGAGCCGTCGTGATGATGGTGATCACCAATGCTAAATTGTCTTTGTTGGTTTTAGCGGCTATTCCTGTTGTGGCCATTCCCTTGGTAGTCTTTGGACGTAAAGTTCGCTCTCGTACCCGCGCGGCGCAAGATCGTCTCGCAGATGCCAATGCTGTTGCTACAGAGCAGGTAAGTGCTATTCGCACTGTGCAAGCTTTTACCGCTGAAAAACTCGTTACAATACGTTTTTCACAATTGATAGAACGTGCTTTTCAAACAGCACGTGCTTCTGTAATCTTGCGCTCCTTTTTTACGGGGTTTGCAATTTTTTTGGTTTTTAGCAGTGTGGTTGCTGTTTTATGGATTGGATCGCGTGATGTTTTGAATGGAACGATGACAGGAGGGACATTAGGGCAATTTGTCCTTTATGCGGTTTTTGGAGCTTCTACTTTTGCGCAATTATCGGAACTGGGAGCAGAATTAATCCAAGCAGCAGGCGCTGCTGAACGGCTTGCCGAATTGTTACAAGAACAACCTACTATTGTAGCTCCTAAAAATGCTTTATCATTAGAGCAACCTGTTCGAGGTGAACTTGTTTTTGATCAGGTTGATTTTACCTATCCTTCTAGACCACAAGAGAAGGTTTTACGCTCGCTTTCATTTTCTGTAAAAGCAGGCGAAACGGTTGCTTTTGTTGGGGCTTCCGGAGCAGGAAAAAGCAGCATTTTTTCTTTGATCCTTCGTTTTTATGATCCAACAAATGGAACAATTCGGTTGGATGGCATAGAAATTAATCGCCTTTCTTTACAAGATTTACGCAGTGCAATTTCCTATGTTCCACAAGATGTTGCTATTTTTGATGGAACATTGCGTGATAATATTATTTTTGGAACTGAAAATACCCATGAAGAAGAAATCCTTGCTGCTGCTAAAACGGCTAATGCACTTGAATTTATTCAAGCTTTACCAGATGGCTTGGATACGCAAGTAGGAGAACGCGGTACCATGCTTTCTGGGGGACAAAAACAACGCATTGGTATTGCGCGGGCAATTTTAAGAAATGCACCCCTGTTGCTGCTTGATGAAGCAACATCTGCTTTAGATGCAAACAGTGAAAAGTTGGTGCAAGACGCCTTAGAAGGGTTGATGCAAAACCGCACAACCTTGGTCATTGCACATCGTTTGGCAACAATTTTAAAAGCAGATCGCATTCTTGTTATGGATAAAGGCGCCCTTGTGGAAGAAGGAACCCATGCCGAACTTGTGGCAAAAAATGGCGTTTATGCTTACCTCGCAAAATTGCAATTTTCACCCGAATAAGTAATCTTGATACAAGAGCAATATCTTTAAGGGCATAAACAGCACTTTTTTCAGACAGGCTTATCAATTTAAATCTCTCATGGAAAAAAGAAAAGCAAGCATTGAGATGTTTTTCTTTTTTAACGGGCTGTTCTTTTTTCTGCGCAAGATGGAGTATTTTTATAAAGACACTTCTGTGTACAGAATATAAAATAATACCCAGTTAAATCTCTATGGGCTATTAAGATGTGCAAGGAGTTCTCTTCATAACAGCACTGTCACGTTGATTTATAATGACAATTCATTGTTTTTCATGAAAGATCATGAATACCATAGGATTTTCTCATGTCAAACCCTCATAGTGAGTCAAACAAAATCTCTTGGCTTGCTCATCACAAGCAGAGTTGGCGTGTGAAGTGAAACGGTACAAGAAAGGAATAAAATACCTCTCTTGCCCCTTTACGTTCTAAGGGCTGTCAAAACATTGGGGCGCTGACAAAAGAGTATACGCTGGCAAAGAGTATAATGGTGCTCGCTTGCTGAAACCCTTACGCGGCTCACTTGATAGGCTCTAGGGACACAAGCACTACCCTAAAGACTGACCACACTCTTTAAAAAAACTGAATATGAAAATTTTTTCATGCCCTCTCTCACCGCTCTAAACAATAGTGTTTACCGAAAATCATGACAAATTGTAATTCACAAATACGCTTCTCTCTATTGCAAGAATATCCTTTTATTCTCTTTCAAACACACGAACACTTTTTGAATATTGTTTGCAGATTCATATTATTGAAAAAGAGCAAAGACTTTTTTAGCACTTTTGGGCTTCTTATAACTTTGTGAGAGCACATGAGCAACAGCTTTTATAATAAACCGGCTTTTGGCAAAATTGTAAAATTTTATCAAATTTATTGTTTGTAAATATCACCACGATCACTGTTCTGCTCTTGCAGACACCGCAACCTCAAAACACCGTTCTCTTTGCTCATAAATTGTCTCTCCAGCTCTCTCTTTCAGGCATAGCCCATAAAAATAAGGATAGAGTACTTCGATTGAACACCATCTTCTCACCCCCTCCAAGCCCCATATATTTTACAGCCCTCAACTTTATAGCACCCCCTATCATGCTTTAAGAAGGCACATTAACGATGATAAGAACATATACAAAGAAGATATATCTTTAGGGTATTTATGTTTAAAAGCTTGCACTAAATCATAATTTTTTTGTATAGCGAGCCAAGCATATGCAGAACTGACACCCTAACCATTTCAAACCATTCAACTGTTTCAGGAACAGATAAGCCAAGTTCTACGATTATATCTTCAACCACGAATTCACCGAAGTACGGAGGATTTTCATCATTTTTTAGCGCTCCCTCTTCAGTGATCCTCTCGATAATTAACTCATTCAGCATCTATACCAGAAAAGCGAAATATTACATGCTAATTTTCCTTTACATTCATTAGCCAAGCCCCCTCAAAATGACCTTTTAGTGAATAGAGCTAAAAGGATAAGTCTTCAAAACCATTTGGTGAGATAGCTATATCAAGAGCACCTAAAATACGCCTTAGTTTCTAAGATAGGCAACTTCCCCCCTTTATCGTATCAGTCTTGTAGAACTTTAAACCCTTTATCTTCAAATCAAAAAATCATAATTGGATTATATTGCATAAAGATGCTTTTTCTCATTTTTCCATTTAACACACGATAAGTTACCATTTAGGCACGATGAGAAGCTTGCCCTTTATATCATGATTTCAGAACCGCATGAGAAGAATAAAAGATGATGTGGCTTAATAAGAGAGTTTGTTCATAAGCCGTTTGGGTGTCTCAAGGTCAAGGATGCCGTTAGGCGCACCGCCCTTGTAAAGGGTTGCCTTGAGGCTTAAGGACCCAAGGCTTGTTAGTCCCTTCATTAAAAGCGGGTTTGATGTTATGATTTTGGAGAGCGATTATTAAGAATTTGAGAGGCAGACAGCCTCTCATTTTTATTTGTATGCAAACGAATTGCACTCTATTTATTCAGGGAGAATAAGAACATACCCAGGAGGTGCTAAACGGAATAAGAGAGCGTCGTAACCCCACATAGCATACATGCAGCAAATAGAAAAAACGCCTTCACCAATTGCTAAGATTAATGTGAGCGATATACCGGCTTCATCTGCTGTTGCTTCGCGGCGTTGTAAGTAGTATCCGACAAAAAAGAAAAAGCACGCTAATCCACTCGCACCCGAAAAGAAGCTTAGTACGGCATGAACCGGTCCACGTATGTTGAACAGGATAAGAAAAATTGTGAAAGTAAATACTGTAAAGATCCCTTCGAATACCCCACGCACCATATTGCACAATTTTCGCATCATAATTGCAGAAAAGCTCTGTTCTGCGTATCGATTTTTTCTTTTGATGCTTGTATTCTTAGAAGATATACTGTTATTTTTAGAAGATATACCGTCCACAACTCCCCCCGTTTTAAGCCAAGATGCTATGAAGTTAGACATTTGTAATTATATCATCAAAAAATACAAGAAAAATTTATCCATTTTAATGAAAAAATAGGTGTTTTATTGAGGTGCAAATCTATTTTCTTTCGCAAGAGTTATTCAATTCGCTCGTTAATAGAAAAACTACCCCCATTGAAGAGGAAGCTATCCTGACGTAGAGAAGCTTCATAAGCTGTATTCCAATCCGCTCAGAAATCGCAACTTTCTAATCTACCCGCTTAATCCACCTTTGAAACTGCAATCAAATGAATTCTGCCGATGACAAGTAATGATAACATGAAAAAGAAAAAATATCACAATATCAAACTCTTCAATACAGTATGAGCTTTATGATTTTCACTCAAAAAGCAAGTGCCCACCCATGAACGACACCATACTAAAGTGCTGTGCACTCACAAATTTCCTAGCATTATCTCCCCTTCTCGAAATTGCACCTCTCCCGCAATCTTATCTCTCGATAGCACCCATTAAAGACTTTTAAAAGGTCCAAGGAAAAAACTCTCTGAGAAAGCTTTCAAGCCTAAAATGCCCCCGCCATTCTTATCATGATGAGGGCACCTAAAATCACGCAGAAACATGCAAAATCTCCCCGCATTTAAGAACAGAGCTTGTGCTTCAATCGCACGCTTTTTCTTGTTCTTTTGTCCATTGTCCCAAAGCCGCAAGATGGTTCATCCGAGCGCGATGACGAAATGCCTTCTGTGCAACAGCAATATTTTCATCTTTTCCTGCCCATGCTTTTAAGGCAGCTGCTTGCAATGCGCGTCCATAGGAAAAGGTCAATTTCCAAGGCAATACGCCCAAAGAATTCATAGCAGATAAATGCGCCGTTGCTTCCTGATCAGACTGCCCTCCAGAAAGAAAAGCAATTCCGGGAACAGCGGCAGGAACAGTCTGTTTAAGCACTTGGACGGTCTTTTCAGCAACTTCTTCAACAGAAGCCTTGCGTGCATCCTTTCCATCAATCACCATATTGGGCTTTAAAATCATCCCCTCCAAAAGAACACGAGCTTCAAACAATTCTTTAAAGACAGCCTGCAAAACAGTGCGTGTCACCTCAAAGCAGCGTGTAATTGAATGCCCACACGATGATCCATCCATCAACACTTCCGGCTCAACAATGGGCACAATATTGAACTCCTGACATAAGGCAGCATAGCGTGCAAGAGCTTGTGCATTTTGTCTTATGGCGCCTCTTGTTGGCAAAGTGTATTCATCAATAGCAATTACCGCACGCCATTTAGCAAAACGTGCTCCCAAAGCATAATAATCTTTTAGCCGCTCACGAAGACCATCCAACCCTTCGGTAATTGTTTCTTGGGGAAAAGCAGCCAAGGGTTTTGCACCGGTATCAACTTTAATCCCTGGCAAAGCGCCTGAATCCCGAATAAGATCCGTCAACATTTTCCCAGTTGATGCTTTTTGCCGAATGGTTTCATCAAATAAAATAACCCCAGAGATGGCGTTTTCCATCGCTTCTTTTGTACTAAAAAGCATTTCACGATAAGCACGGCGCTTATCTTCATTGGATTCAACACCAATGCTTTCAAAACGCTTTCCAATGGTCGCCGTACTTTCATCTGCCGCCAAAATACCTTTACCCGCATGCACCAAAGCAAGTGCAATATCTTCAAGCCGTTCATTCATAAAAAATTCCTCTTATTTTGTCTTAATTTCTAAAAATGCGCAACACTATCAAAACACTCTACACGACCGTATAGTTTTTCTTTAACCTTCCCCTTCAAAGAAGCCCTTTAAGCCTGCATAAGGGCAAGAATACCAGGAAGAACCTTACCTTCCATCCATTCCAAAAAAGCTCCTCCAGCAGTTGAGAGATAAGTAAAATCATTGGCAACACCGGCATGATTAAGGGCAAAAACCGTATCGCCCCCTCCCGCAATTGAAACCAACTTTCCCGTCAAACTACGTTCTGCTGCATGGCGTGCAACGGCAATGGTTCCCTTATCAAAGGGAGGCATCTCAAAAACACCAAGGGGTCCATTCCACACAAGAGTAGCAGCTTCATCTATCGCAGCATTGATATGCGCAATAGAGCGCGTCCCAATATCCAATATCATGCCATCTTGTGGAATATCTTCAATGTCATAAAGACGATGCGGTGCATCTTTTTCAAAACGAAATCCCACAACAGCATCCTGAGGGAGCAGAAGCGTACAGTGACACTCTCGCGCTTTTTTAATAATTTTTTTTATCGTTTCCATCAATGCATGTTCACACAGTGATTTCCCTACATGGATACCTTGCGCTGCTAAAAAACTGTTAGCCATCCCCCCACCAATAATTAAGGAGTCAACTTTTTCCACCAAATGATTGAGCACAAAAAGCTTACTAGAAACCTTTGCTCCTCCCACAAGGGCAACCACAGGACGTGCTGGATTGCCAAGTCCTTTTTCTAATGCCTGCAATTCACCTTGCAAAGAGCGTCCTGCATAAGAAGGCAACAAATGCGTTATTCCCTCCACCGAAGCATGGGCACGATGAGAAACTGAAAAAGCATCATTGACATAGAGATCTCCATTATGAGCCAAAGCTTCTGCAAAAGAACAATCATTCTTTTCTTCACCAGCATAAAAACGAACATTTTCAAGCAGTAAAACACCACCATTTTGTAATGACTCAACTGCAACCTGCACCGCCGAACCGATACAGTCAGGAGCAAAAGCAACCGGCTGATTAATGATCTTTTCCAGCACTTGCACAACAGGACGGAGTGAAAACTCTTGCTCTACCTTTCCTTTGGGGCGACCACAATGAGAAAGCAGAATAAGTTTAGCACCACGCTTTTGTAGCTCAACGAGTGTCTCTTTATGTCGTACAAGACGCGTCTCATCGCATACCTTACCTTGCGCCATAGGAACATTAAAATCTACGCGCACCAGAACACGTTTACCCAAAACATCAACATCATCAAGTGTACGAAACCCCATCACTGCTTCCTCTTCACTTTCCATTGTTTCAAATAAAAACGCATCCAACAACCCTGCCCACTTTTCTTTCCACTTATCCCCCCCTCTTTGCTTTTACAAGAGATCCACGACAGCCCATCTCTCACCCTCTGTTTGAAAAGCCAAAGCTTTTATCGTCAAATGTACAAAAGCCCACCATTGCTCTTAATCTTCATATTCCATTGTGGCAAACAAATGCATTGGCTCAACTTGATCTCTATTAAAGCTTCCTTTTACTTCTAGGAAAAAGAGTTTACATCTCCTGTTTTCTAACGTTTTCTCAAAGGGTATCTCGTTCAGATCTTACTTTTTAAAGTTTACTCTTTCATTCATCTTTTAAAAGCACGTATTGACACAGTATTAAAACAAAATACATCATCAATGTTTCAATAGCCTCTTCTCTCTAGCGCATGAGAACAACAGCCTCTATCTGTTTTTCTCAAAATTGCACAAAAATGAGACTTTTCCCTATAAAAAGAGGACCCTGAGGTCCTCTTATATTGTCTTAGCAAAAGCCACTGCCGTATCACTCATACGGTTAGAAAAGCCCCATTCATTATCATACCAAACCAGAACGCGACAGAGCTTACCATCAATCACTTTGGTTTGATCATTGTGGAAAATAGCTGAATGAGGATTATGATTAAAATCACAACTCACGAGTTTCTCTTCTGTAGTGTCCAAAACGCCCTTCAAGGAACCTTGTGCAGCAGTAGCAATAGCTGTATTAATTTCTTCGATTGTTGTGGAACGCTTAGCGATAAATGTCAAATCAACCACAGAAACATTAGGGGTCGGAACACGAATCGATACACCATCAAGCAATCCCTTTAATTCTGGTAAGACCAATCCCACAGCTTTTGCCGCTCCTGTTGAGGTAGGAATCATAGAAAGAGCTGCCGCACGTGCACGATAAAGGTCCCGATGCATTGTATCCAACACAGGTTGATCACCCGTATAAGAATGGATTGTTGTCATAAAGCCCTTTTCAATGCCCACCGTGTTGTGTAAAACTTGTGCAACAGGCGCCAAACAATTGGTTGTACAAGAAGCATTTGAAACAACGCGATGCTCGCTGCTTAAAGATTGATGATTAACCCCATAGACAACCGTAAGATCTGCTCCTTCAGAAGGCGCAGAAATAAGAACACGCTTTGCCCCCGCATCTAAATGAGCACTTGCTTTATCACGCGCAGTAAAAATGCCCGTACATTCCAAAGCAATATCGATATCCAAATCTTTCCAAGGCAATTGAGCAGGATCACGCTCTGCGCATACCTTTATTAAACCACCTCCCACATCAATAGCATCCCCTACCACCTTAACGATCCCAGGGAAACGCCCATGAACTGAATCATAGCGTAATAAATGGGCATTTGTTTCCACCGATCCCAAATCATTAATTGCAACCACTTCAATATCTTGTCGTCCACTTTCCACAAGCGCACGTAAAATATTGCGACCAATACGACCAAACCCATTAATTGCAACACGAACTGTCATTTCACATGTTTCCTCATCAATTTTTAAAAGCACAACATTTAAAACACAATAAATGGGTATTTCACCAATCCAAAATCATTAATTCCCACAATGTCAATATCTTGATCACTCACTCACTTATCCACAATAATGCACAAGATCATCCACAGCACTGCACAGAATATGATGCCCTACAATCACCCCATTCATGACAACACAAGCTGTCACTTTGTCTTTTCCTCTTTGATCTTTTCCAGCTCTTTTTCAACGGTGGCAACGACATTTTCCCAAGTAATACCAAAATGCGCATAAAGGGCATCAATTGTTCCACTTGCCCCAAAGCCCTCCATACCAATAAACACACCATCACAGCCAATAAAACGATCCCATCCTTGGGCGACAGCAGCTTCAATGGCAATTTTAATCGGTGCATCTCCAATGAGAGCACGCTGATAGGAGAGAGATTGTTGAGAAAAAAGTTCAAAACAAGGCACAGAAACCACACGCGTTGGGATGCCTTTTTCTTCTAACACTGCATGTGCCTCCACTGCAATTTGCAATTCTGAACCAGAAGCAAACAGCGTCACTTGTGCATCATCGCTAGCTGTTAGAAATTCATAAGCACCAAGCATACAGAGATTTTCTTCTTCATACTCTTGACGCAAAAGCGGTAGATTTTGTCGACTTAAAGCCAAGGTAGAAGGCGTCCCGCATGCTTTCAAAGCCAATTGCCAACACTCGACTGTCTCCATAGCATCTGCAGGACGGAACACAAAATGATTAGGCATTGCACGCAGGCAAGCCAAATGCTCTACGGGTTGATGGGTCGGACCATCCTCACCAAGACCAATAGAATCATGAGTCATGACATAAATCACCCGCAACCCCATGAGAGAAGACAAACGCATAGCAGGACGCATATAATCAGAAAAGCATAAAAAGGTTCCCCCATAAGGAATAAAGCCGCCATAAAGGGCAAGACCATTCATCACAGCTCCCATTGCATGTTCGCGAATTCCATAATGCAGATAGCGCCCTGAAAAATCTTCAGCAGAGATACTTTTCATCTGGCTACTTTTTGTATTATTAGATCCGGTTAAATCAGCCGAACCACCAATAGTCTCAACAACGACTTCATTGATCACTTCAAGAGCCATTTCCGAAGCTTTACGCGTAGCAACAACGGGGCGCTCTTCAACCAATTTCTGTTTATAAGTATCAATAGCGCCATCAAATCCGCCCACGAGATCGCCCCGCATCAATCTTTCAAACTCCACACGCTCTGAGACAGGAAGATCAGCAAATTTTTCTTCCCATTTTTGGCGTTTTTTAGCAGCATTGAGACTAGCCAAGCGCCAATTATCGAGAATATCGGCTGGAATAACGAAAGGCTCAGCATCCCACCCTAACGCGATACGGGTTTCAGTGATTTCTCGTGCGCCCAAAGGGGCTCCGTGAACTTTATTGGTACCCGCTTTATTGGGTGCTCCAAAGCCAATTGTTGTTTTACAAGCGATCAAAGTTGGTTTATCGGAATTTTGTGCCGCCTCAATAGCCCGCGCAATTGCAGCTTGATCATGCCCATTGACTTTATGTGTCTCCCAACCAGATGCCTTAAAACGCGCAATCTGATCTGTACTGTCAGCAAGGGAAATCTCTCCATCGATAGAAATATTATTATCGTCCCACAACACAATAAGCTTATTGAGTTTCAAATGACCAGCAAGGGAAAGTGCTTCTTGAGATATCCCTTCCATAAGGCATCCATCGCCCACCAACGCATAAGTGTAATGGTTGATAAGATCACCAAAACGGGCATTTTGCAAACGTTCCCCAAGCGCCATCCCCACGGCATTCGCCAACCCTTGTCCGAGAGGACCAGTCGTTGTTTCGATTCCCGCCACATGCCCATATTCTGGATGCCCAGCAAGCTTTGCTCCTAATTGGCGAAAGTTTTTGAGATCTTCAATGCCAATATCTTCATAACCAGAAAGATACAAGAGAGCATAAAGCAACATAGACCCATGTCCTGCTGATAACACAAAACGATCACGGTTAGGCCAGCGAGGTTTTTTGGGGTCATGAGCAAGGAATCTTGTATAAAGAACCGTAGCAATATCGGCTGCTCCCATTGGCAAGCCCGGATGACCAGAATTTGCTTTTTCAATCGCATCAATAGCAAGAAAACGGATAGCATTGGCCATCTGATTCTGTTGGTGGGTGTTTGTCATGAATACTCGACCATTTCGTTAAATACGTTATTCTGTTGCTTTTTCCGTATTCTCTTAAAATTCTCCAAGAAATACTATTTTCTAACCATTAGCGTGAGACTTTTTGCCACCACTTCAATAATATTAATAACATTCCCCTCACGCGTTCTGTATATCCATGTCATTTATGCCAATACGCGCAAAAAATCCAGCTTTTAATTTATATCTATCCCCTGCTTTGCTTGCTAAAATATCCTACATACTTAAAAATAAAATGCATACAACACAAGAGTGAAAGTGATTCGTTTTTGCATAACACATTGATAAAGGATACAATTACCCAAAGGATAAAAGCAATGAACCAAGAGACTACAGTTCTACAAGATGCTTTAGAGCACCTAGAAAAGGCACTTAGAACTTTAGAGATCACCATAATAAACCGCAATGCCGTTATTGATAAAAATAACGAATGGGAAGAAGAAATCCAACGAATGAATGCTGACCGCAGCCATCTTGCCCAAGCGCTTGACAAAGCTGAAGCCCAAATTGAACGCTTAGAGTCCGTAAACAAAGAAGTTTCCAAACGTCTTATTAAAGCAATGGAAACAATTCGTGTTGTCATTGATAGATAAAGGTTTGAATGTATGGAAACTGTTTCCGTTACCATTGATGGTAAAGTTTATCGCATGGCTTGTGACAAAGGACAAGAACGTCGTCTTATTGCGCTTGCTGCTCAATTGGATCAATATATCACACATTTAAAGAACAATTTTGGTGAAATTGGCGACCATCGTTTATCGGTTATGGCTGGCATAATGATTATTGATGAAATGGAAGAAATAAAACGAGAAAATAAAAAATTACAAGAAGACTACAATACTCTTTTACGACTCCACAACGAAAGAGACCGCACCATGGGGAAAATTATGCGTGACACCACACAACGCATTGAAAATCTCACAAACCAATTGCTCAAAGATGATCAAAACCGCACAAACCTTCAAGAACAAGAACAGGAACAGGAAGATTTCTAAAAAGTACATCAGCGCATAATAAACCAGAGATTTGACTTGTCCGCCACATCTCACAGGATAAAAATTCTTAAACCCACACCAGTGTGTAAACAGTCTGGTTTTTTATAGGAAGGATTCCAGCTACTCACGACTTATGGGATTAACTTAAACCTCAACAAGAAAGCCCTACCCTGAATATTTCACCTCCGCACAAACGCTTCCTACATCAAGGAGACTGCCTTATATCACCACATTTCAAATGAGATGTCTTTTAACCGCGCAATAAGATAACAAAATCAACATCATTGTAAAAAAATCATATAAATGACAACAGCAACAAACAAATAAAGCACCCTTCGAAAAAAAGAGCTATATTCATGTTCCCTATGAATGCATGCCCAAAAATCCTTGCCCCTTAGATAATATCAAGCAGATTCAATATATATTAAAAAATAACCTTATCTATTATACCGTAAAACACCGCTATTTGATACTATAAGCACCATGGAGTCTTTGCACCTGAGATGTCCATCCGATGAAACCCACCGAAAAGAACCGTATCATTTATAAACCAGCGTGAATTAAGTATTTTCATCCTTTAGAGCAAGAAAAAAGTCAAAACCGAAGAGTATGTTAATCTCATACAACCTCAAACATCATAAACAACAATAATAGCTCTTGAAAACATCCTCTACCGCTATTTTTATCCTTATAACAAATAATCCATATTCCTCTCCCCACCACCCAAAATCTCCAAGCTTAATAAAAGAGCAAGTCGGCACCATCATTATAACCAGCCCTCAATATTGCGACAGCCCCCTTGGCTCTTAAAACGGTTCATAAGAATTATGCCTTTCTTGTACAATTTTTACCCACATGTCCCACCCGCTTGTGACGTACAAGCAAAGAGTTATAATTAACAAAACATAAATAAATTTAAGAGAATCTTACGGAATTCGGGGTTCTAATTCAAGTTTAATAACGATAAATTATCATTATAAATCAATATGTTGCAAATGCTTCGACAAAGCATATTTTAAAAACACATTCACCCATCACTTTTTCTCATAACATACCAGTACGATTTTTTAGGCACATAATTTTAATTTTATTCAATTCTGTTTGCAAAAGTTTAAAATGGGAAAAATTTCAAGGCTCTTATCCAAAAAGCGAAAGAATGAACTCTCATTATCAATAAACATCTCGCTCGTATAAACATCAATAAAGCAATCCCCAATCTGTCTCAATGAAATAAAAGGGGGGCTCCCATTAAATGCCTACCGTAAAAGCAGTTTCCTCAGAACTAAAAAAAAATCAACAGACAACATCACCGCATCTGCTTCCATCCCCAAACTGGACGACCTAATGCAACACCTTGCTATCTTACGATAGGAGATAAAAGAATAATGGGTCTATGGAGGCATTCACAAGAAGCGCACACCCGTTGTTTTTAAAGCCTGTTCAAAGGCGCATGAAAAAACACCATGCGTAAACGGCTCAAATCCCTTTCGTTCCATCTTGAGAGACAGAAGCAATACGCAAGAGATTTGTCGCACCGGGCGTTCCAAGAGGAACACCGGCTGTTACAAGGAAACGATCCCCTCCTTGGCAAAAGCCTTCCTGAAATGCAATGGCTGCTGCTCGATCAACCATATCTTCTAAATTGCGAGCATCTTGCGTGACCACACAATGAAGCCCCCAAACTAAAGCCAAACGCCTTGCTGTTTCCACAATGGGCGATAAAGCAATAATCGGTCTATTAGGGCGTTCACGAGAGGCGCGCACCCCCGTTGTTCCTGAAGCCGTATAGGCAACGATAGCGGATAGAGCAAGTGTTTCAGCAATCTGACGCGCAGCAAGAGAAATCGCATCCGTTCCTGTTGATTCTGGTGCTGGATGTTGTGCTCCAACCTGAGCGGCATAAGTGTGATCCTGTTCGATTTGTCGCGCGATTCGGTCCATCATAAGCACAGCTTCTTCAGGATAACGACCAGAAGCAGATTCAGCAGACAACATCACCGCATCTGTTCCTGCATAAACTGCTGTAGCAACATCCGACACTTCTGCGCGTGTGGGAACAGGAGATGTGATCATTGATTCGAGCATTTGTGTTGCCACCACAACCGGTTTTCCAGCTAAACGACAAGCTTTTATCAACTCCATCTGAAGTGCAGGGACCTTTTCCAGAGGCATTTCCACACCGAGATCACCCCGTGCAATCATAATACCATCGGAAATTTCAATAATCTTCTCTATATGCTCCAAGGCTTGAGGCTTTTCGATTTTAGCCATCAAAGACACCTTACTTTTCGTCAACTGACGCACCGCCATAATATCTTCTGGACGTTGAATAAAAGAAAGAGCAACCCAATCAACAGGCTGCTGTAAAAGAGCCTGAAGATCCTCCTTATCTTTTGACGTCATCGAATCAAAAGGCAAAATTGTATCGGGAAAACTCACACCTTTTCGATCAGAAATACGGGTACCAGCAACCACGCGGCACTGAACAAAGTGATCATCACATACTTGCGCGCGCAGTTCCACCCTTCCATCATCAATCAACAACCGGTCCCCTGGTTTAACAGCCGCAAATACATCCTCATGAGGGAAAAAAACACGCTGCGCATCGCCAAGAACATCGCGATTATCTAATGTAAAGCTTTGCCCAACACGCAAATCTTCTTGCCCCTTAGCAAAACGCCCCACACGCAGTTTTGGCCCCTGAAGATCCACCAAAATACCAATGGGGCGTCGAACTGTTTTTTCAACTTCTCGTATAGACTCGACCAAATCACCCAGCATATCACGATCAGTATGGCTCATATTAAGACGAAAAACGTCTGCTCCTGCCCTAAAAAGCTTCTCAATCATCAAACGAGAAAAAGAAGAAGGACCAAGAGTCGCAATAATTTTTACTTTACGTGCACGTTTCACGGTGGAGAATTTCCTGAAAGAGAAGGTATAACTGAATTGTTTAACAAAGACTCATCCGTCAACTGTACCATCCAACTGGTTTGATTTCCGGTATCGATCTCTTTAAATTCAGCCTTTTGATATCCTCGAGGGAAACAATCATGAACCCCTTGAATAGTAAATTGGCTATCTTGCACACACATGGTCACAGAGCCTGCCCAGTTCCCTTTTTTTTGTGCCCCTTCCGCATAAAAATAATAAAACCGTGAAGCAAGGGGCCCCTCAATTAAAGTTTTACATTCCGTCACTGGTACCGTCCACCAGCCTTCGCTCACCCACCCTGAAAATGTACGATATCCAAGAGCAACCCCTACAGACTGTTGGGTTGTATTACAAACTCTAAAGTCAGCTTTTGCAAAAACAACAAGGGGAAACAAGAGCAAAATGCTCAAGAGAAAAACTTTTAATCCTTTCTGAAACACCCAATATCGCTTTTTTAAAATCACAAAACTTCCTCTATAATGCCAAATTCTCAAAACAAATTACACATTTCTTTTTTTAAAGCTTTTCAAATCTAAAACGTATATTTTTATATTTTTCTTTTTATAGCCCTTTTATCAATGCATATATCTTAAAAATTTTACAAAATATTTAAAGTCAATTTGTAAAAAAGCTGTGTAGCTTGATTTACTTTTTGTTTTCAAGCTTTTTTAACATAAATTCGTCGTCGAAAAACAACTTAAAATATATAACTTGGAGAAAAATACAATGAACGATACAGTAACCGATCAAACACACGCTATATCCGTAAACCAATTACGCTCTTTTATCGAACGTATTGAACGACTAGAAGAAGAGAAAAAAACCATTTCTGATGATATTAAAGACGTTTACACTGAACTTAAAGGCTCTGGTTTTGATAGTAAAGCTGTTCGAAGCATTATACGGCTGCGTAAAAAAGAAGAGCATGAAAGAATGGAAGAAGAAGCAATCATTGAACTTTATAAAAATGCGCTTGGTATGAATTAAAACCATTGATAACATTGGAAATTTTCTTAAGAAAAGAAAATACAAATGGCAAAAAATAAATGAATGTATAAAAATTTCACCCAACAATAAGCCGTTTGTGTAACTTGTAACGAGACTATCGGTCACAGAATACACAATATTGCAACAGCCCTCACATTTAAAAGGATTTATACAGAGAATTTTTATTCTTGTTCTTCAATAATTTTTATCCACATAAACCCTCACTTGTATGCCAACCTATGCCAACTCAGTTTGTGATGTGCAAGAGAGGTGTTTTTATGATTAAACATCAATAAATTTGAAATGAGAAAGTCTTCCGATATTGAGGACTCTCTTCAAATTGAAAAAAATGAATTATGATGATAAATCAATTTATTATCTACGCAAAGAAACATATGAAAGCGGTCAGCCGTTGAAATCCGCTAAACGAGAGTCTGAACTGTTTACAAAAGAAGAGGTGGTTAAGGATCTTCGTCTTTTAGGATAGGGAAAAGTGCAGCATATTTACACATTTGATAAAAAGACCCTTAACAAAACTTTATTCGAATCTATTAACGGACTCATAAAGATCATTGATTCGAGAGGTTAGAATGTGATCTCTCCATTTTCCAGAAATCATCAAATAGTCTTTGGCATAGCCTTCTTTTTCAAAATGAAGGCGTTTTAATAAACGTTCGCTTTTTATGTTCTCAGGTCTATAATTTGCCATCACTCTATGCAGATGATAAACATGAAAGATATGGCGTATTAGAGCCGATAAACTCTCAAACATGAGACCTTTGCCTTGTTATTTTTCATCAAGAGAAAAACCAAGATGACAGGCTTGAAAAACACCCCGAACCACATTTGTAAAATTCACAACACCGATGACTGTGTTTTCATTTTTTAATCGTACAGCATATCGGTATGCTTGTCCCTGTGCGCTTTCATAAGCAAATGCATTGGCTCGTGTTTCCCAAGCTGTTAGGCTGTGGTAACCATCAGATCTAACAGGTTCAAAAGGACGCAGATGATTCGCATTACGGAGGAAATAAGAAGACAGTTCAGCTGCATCTTCTAAACTGATCAATGTGGAAATTGTTCGCTTTGTTTTAATTGCCATCATTTTCTCCTCCTAGAAATGTTGCAATAACACGTTGATTTATCTTAACAAATCATCATTTTTAAACTTAAATTATAACATCAAATACAGTAAGCTTTCCTCATCACAACACTTCTTACGTTAGAATTAATGAGGATCATTTGCTTTTCCATCATAAGCGGGGGTGGTATGTTTAAAGCATAAGGTAAAGACAAGGGCATGTTTCTTATGAATGCTCTCAAATTCCAAGGGGCGCTATAGCAACACTAAGAGCGAGCAAAATATGCAATGGAACTGGCATATTTCCATATACGAAATTTTGAAAAAACTCACGGCAAAGGTAGTTTTGTTTCTTTGCCTTGTAAGCTCAGAGCATGTTTGTTTTGCGCTATCATATCACTGTCCCCCCATATACAAATCCTAATGACCATCGCCTTGAGATGCTATATGTTACAGTGCAATCTAAAAAGTCTCTGCCATAACTCGTCAACAACACTGTTCCCGCTAAATCAGCCACAAACTCTTGTAACAAATTAAAGAAAAGCGATGATGCAATACGAATTAAAATGTTTAGATATTAATATCTGAAACATTACCGTGAACACGCTTCCATTTCTTCGCGTAAAATTTCAAGTTCTAACCATTCTTCTTCTTTTTGTGTGCAAGTATTTTTCTTTTTTTCCAACGTTGTTGATAAACGCTCAAAACGCTCTTTATCACTGCGATAAAGGGCTGGATCAGAGAGTTCTTGCTCAATTTTTTTGATTTCGTCCTGTAAAACAGCAATTTCTTCAGGCAATTTTTCCAATGCATAAACCTGCTTATAAGACAATTTACTTCGTGTTTTTTTCTCCCGCCCTATCAAGCGATCATCTGTTGATGTATCCTGTTTTGAAAGCTCTCCCGCATGAGATTTTGAAGGTGCTTTACGCTGCGATAATTCTGTTCTTTTGCGTTGTAAGCGAAGAGCATGCTGGTTCTGCGCCATCATATCACTATAGCCGCCCGCATACAAAACCCAATGACCATCACCTTGAGGTGCCAACATATGCGTTACAGTACGATCTAAAAAGTCTCTGTCATGGCTGACCAACAATACTGTCCCCGCAAAATCAGCAATAAATTCTTGCAACAAATCCAAAGTTTCCATATCCAAATCATTGGTCGGTTCATCAAGAATCAAAAAGTTTGCAGGACGAGAAAGAAGTCGTGCAAGCATGAGGCGTGCTCTTTCTCCCCCTGAAAATTCTTTAAGGGGAGTGCGAGCTTGTTCCGGTAAAAATAAAAAGTCTTTCATATAAGAAACGACATGCCGCTCCAGCCCATTGATCACAAGAGTATCACCTCTTCCTCCCGTTAAATAATGCGCTAAAGTTTCTTCTTCATTTAAAATACGTTGCTGATCAAGCAATGCCATAGAGAGGTTATAGCCATGCCTCACCGTTCCACTATCCACGGCTTCTTGCCCAATTAATGCAGAAAGGAGCGTTGTCTTTCCGATTCCATTGGGTCCTACCAAACCGATTCGATCACCCCGCTGAATGCGCAAAGAGAAATCTTTCACGATAATGCGATCACCATAGGATTTTGAAATTTTCTTTGCTTCAAGCACCAATTGCCCAGAATCATGACTTTTTGCTGCTGTCAAAAGTGCATTTCCTGGCTGCCCTTTATAGGTTTGATGACGCTGTCTTAAGTCTTTTAATTCGCCTAAGCGCCGTACATTACGCTTACGCCGTGCGCTCACGCCATAACGCAACCATTGCTCTTCACGAGCAATTTGGCGCCCCAATTTATGCTGTTCGATGGCTTCTTCTTCCAGTGCTTTATCACGCCAATTTTCAAACTCAGAAAAACGCTTTTCCAGTCTTTTGGTTGTGCCACGATCAAGCCATACCGTTGACCGTGTAACATTTTCTAAAAATCGTCGATCATGGGAAATCACCACAATCGCTGAACGCAAAGAAGCCAAAACAGCTTCCAGCCATTCAATAGTTGGTAAATCAAGATGATTGGTTGGTTCATCTAAGAACAAAATATCGGGTTTTGCAGCAATGGCCCGTAACAATGAAACACGCCGCTTTTCGCCTCCCGAAAGCGTTTCCAATTTTTCCGTCCCAGAAAACCCTAAATTTGTGCGAAGCGTATTAATCCACTGAACATCAGATATATCATCCAGCCCCGCTTCCATATAAGCATTAATATCTTCAAATCCTGAACAATCCGGATTTTGTGAGACATAACGGAGCATTACTCGCGGGTGGCGAAAAATTTCGCCACCATGAGGTTCTAATATTCCTGCGGCAATTTTTAATAAGGTCGACTTTCCACAACCATTACGGCCAACCAACGCAATACGCGCCCCCTGCTCAACCGATAAAGAAGCTTGATTGAGCAAAGGCGTTTTTCCAAAATTTAAGAAAATGCGGTCAAGCCGCAAAAGCGGCACCGCCATTAACGAACGCGGCGCGGACAAGGTGCTTTATACATCACCCCTCTTGCATCACGGTAAGCACACAATTGCCGTACAGGAACTCTTTGTCTACAAGGTGCTTGGTAAACATGCCCTCTACGACCACGATACGTGCACAATTGTGATGCCTGTCTTTGTTGTTTTCTTTGATTTGCAGCTGCACCTGTTACTGTTCCAGCCAAAGCACCAAATGCTGCACCGGTAAGTGCTGCTCCAGGCGTACTTCCAGCAATAGCAGTTCCAGCCAAAGCACCGATTGCTGCTCCTCCTACGCCGTAACGTGCAACGCGTTCATCATTTGTAGTACAAGCGACTGAACTGAAACCAATGGCTGCAACAACGGCCACTTTAAAAATTGATTTTAACATATCAAAACCTTTCCTTCTCAAGATCAATACATATATCGTTTATGTCGGCACTTCATCACTAGGCCCCCCCCTGCCTTATTCAAAATATATTGGAAGAGCTTTATGGAATAGGTACAGACGCTAACAATATAGCTTTTCCAGAACCTAAATGGCAAGAAAAGGTTCCACAAATACGGTTAGAAAGTGTTAAAGAAGAGCCAAATGACACATTTTTGTCACAAATTGGCCATTTTACCCCTTTAAGAGTTAAACTTTTTAAATCAGAAAAACCGATAATACTAAACAAACATCCCTTAGGCAAATCATACGAACAAGGTTTTGACAAAACCGGCCAACCTTCTTCCAAACCGCTTGTCAACAACACTGAAATACCCCTTTCAGCCATCATCAACGCTTGCGTCATATGAGAAAGGCTATGATCACTTCGCTCCCCTCCCAAAGCACCACACAAAATAAGCTTTTTAGCGCCATTTTGCAGCGCTCTTTCACATGCCAGAGCACTATCTGTCATATCTTTATCAGAGGGAAAAACTTCACGCGGAACATGACTATATTGACGTATTAAGTTCTCATCTGATGAATCAAAGTCCCCTAACCACAACTCAGGCGTCACATTAAGCGCTGCCGCATGACGCATACCACCATCAGCAGCAATTACCCGACTGTTTTGAATTTGATTAAGCAAACGATCAGTGATATGAACATCCCCATTTAATAATATCGTAAATGTTGTCATGCCATACTTTGCCTTTCACAAAATTTTCTTTACAGTGCATCTTTTTATAAGTGAGAGTCATTTTTTATAAACAAAAAGCATGATATAGCCAAACGAATCCTTATCCCTAATGCCTTTCTTAAAGAAACATACGATACAAAGATACAAATGCAATTTGCCAAATTACTCCGCAGAAATAATGTGCACCATGGTCCAACGCACCCCATTTTTCACCGCAATTTTCTTTTTCGCTCTTGCCTGTATAAAGCCACTCTCATAAGTTTAACGTTTCTCCTTTCAGCTTGTCATACACCCTTTTCTCAAAATGATAGGCTTTCTTCCACTTCTTCTAAAACGATCAAACGTACCAACAACCACAATATCTATGTCACATTAAGCGCTCTGCAACACCCACGTATTTTGCAAATGTATGGTGGCGCTTATCATGATGCAAAACTTGAACACCTTTTAGCAAAGATTGTCCGTAAACTAGCAGTTGCATCCCATAGTTCTCATCAAAGCTATTCTGTAACAATTTTAAACTCAGAAACTATCAACGCTTTTGCGCTCCCCAACGGCTCGATCTACATCACTCGTGGTATGCTGGCATTAGCCAATGATTCTTCAGAAGTTGCAGCCATTTTAGCCCATGAGATAGCACATATCAGAGCCAATCATGGCATTTTACGCCTGCAAAAAGAAGCCCAATTAAAGATGACCAATCATATGTCTTCACATCTTCTTTCTTCTATTGGCAAAAAACTTCATAACCCTATGCAAAACAAGCAACAACTCGCGCAATTTTCCCGCAATCAAGAGCTGGAAGCTGATTCCCTTGCGCTCGAAATGCTCCAACAATCAGGATATGATCCTTTTGCTTCACCACGCTTTCTTCAAACAATGGAAGCCTACAGTGCTTTTCGTAATATTTCTGGCACCCAAAATGCCTCTCTAGATTTTTTAGCCTCCCACCCAACTACCCCTCAACGCATTCGGCTTGCGATAGAAAAAGCGCGTAAAATCAGTAAAGGGAATAGTAAAATATCCGATCATGATTCTTTTCTCAAAAGCATTGATGGCATAATTTTTGGAGGAGGCTTTTATACAGGTTTTGTACGAGGCAACCAATTTATTCACCCACAATTGCGCATAGCTTTTTCTGTTCCAAACAATTTTACAATAGAACATTCAGCACACACTGTTTGGGCCAGTGGACCAGATAAAATTGCGATTCGTTTTGACGCTATCCCACATCCTGCTGAAATATCTGCGATTGATTATTTGAAAAGCGGCTGGATTATCGGTCTAGACCAATCATCTATCCGCCCCATCACAATTCAAGGACTTACAAGTCAAGGTTTTCAAAGCCAAAGTTTACTTGGAGCAAGGGCCCATGCTACCAATGATCAATGGCAATTTGATGTGGTTGTCATTCCATTCAACAACCACATCTTTCGTTTTTTGACGGCCGCTCCACATAATTCTCGAAATTTTGCAGAAATTGCCCAAAAAACGCTACAAAGCTTTCATTCTCTTTCATCTTCACAGTTAAAAAAATTGCAGCCCTTAAAAATCCGTGTTGTCCGTGTTAAACAAGGAGAAACCGTTGCCAATCTTGCAGATAAAATGCAATACACACCATATAAAGAAAAACTCTTTCGCATCCTCAACGCCCTCTCACCAACGCAAACTTTACCCGCAGGTACAAAAGTGAAAATTATTACAGAATAAGCCTTTCTTCTCATCCGTTACAGTTTTGATTCTTTTCTGCCTGTATCACGCCCTCCCCCTTAAAGCATATTCGAAAATAAAGAGGAACACTTTAAAATCCAACTTCATCATGCCTTTATAGGTCTCCGTTTGATATATATATTTCCTCCAACTAACAGCCCCCTATCTTCCTCTGTTTATCAGTAGCGCCCCCAAGGAGGCATATTCCTAAACAAATATGAACACCCCCTAAAACTGACTTTATCATATTCTCATATGCCCCCACTTAATACATTCTCTTTCCTCCCCCCCCCAAAGCCTTTCACTGCTTATATATCGTAAGCGTCTTCTGAATGAACCGTAAGGAGAGCAGAACGCAATTTTTGCAAAGCCCTAGCTTCAATTTGACGCACGCGCTCTTTCGAGATTCCTAACTTTTCACCTAAAACTTCGAGAGTCGCCCCCTCTTCATTTAAGCGACGAAAGCGAATAATTTCCAACTCCCGTTCGTTGAGAATTTGCAACGCATCGTAAAGCCATTGTGTACGCCGTTGACCATCAATGACTTGCTCAATTAAAGCATCAGGAAGAGGACTATCATCCACCAAAACATCCATCTTAGCAATGGGATTATCACTGTTCTCAGAAACAGAAACACTCAAGGAATTATCAGAACTGGAAAAACGAAAATCCATCGTTTCAACATCGCGCACGGAAACACCGAGTTTTTCAGCGATTGTGCGAAAAATATCCTGTTTTGACAAAGCACTATCATCTTGTATCAGTTTTGCACGCAAACGCCGAAGATTAAAGAAAAGTGCTTTTTGCGAAGAACTCGTTCCCCCTCGAACGATTGACCAATTTCGCAAAATATAATCTTGAATAGAAGCGCGTATCCACCACGTTGCATATGTTGAAAAACGCACTTCCCGATCAGGTTCAAAACGTGCAGCTGCTTCCAATAGTCCCACATACCCTTCTTGTACCAAATCCCCCAATGGCATTTTGAAACGTTTAAACCGATTAGCAATAGCAATCACTAAACGCATATGAGCCGCTGCAATTTGATGCATGGCATCATCATCACGTTTGTCTTTCCACCGCAGAGCCAAATCATGCTCTTTTTGTCGTTC
This sequence comes from Bartonella sp. AP65SXKL, assembly GCF_042195725.1. Classification (NCBI taxonomy): domain Bacteria; kingdom Pseudomonadati; phylum Pseudomonadota; class Alphaproteobacteria; order Hyphomicrobiales; family Bartonellaceae; genus Bartonella; species Bartonella sp. AP65SXKL. The sequence goes on along the minus strand of NZ_JBHIOW010000004.1, from coordinate 70,516 downwards.
AAGATAAGGTGCTTGCATAGCAGAACGCATCATATTACGTCCTAAGCTTTTGTCTGCATCGCTATAATTTTTGCTGCTTTTATAAACAGCATTTGAAAGATTACCCATAATAACCCCTTGCGATTAAAATTATCAAAATTGATTTGGCAACGACATCATTGTTCTTCGCTTAAAAAGAACGCAAAAGTTGTTAACTTCTGTGACCACTACTTTAACGTGTAATTTTATAATCGCAATTGTTTTTTTTACTGTCATGGTAAAACTTCTTGACATAAGACACAATTTCACCTGCAAAATGCCTTTACAATATGCCTTTTAGCCTATGAAATATTTGAAAAAACTTTCTCTTCACTTTTCATGACAAAACAGCAAAAAAATAAAGTGATCATGCAAAAGAAATGCCGTTTTTTGATAACCGGTTCCGTTTCCTTTTAAATTGAAGAATTTATTTATGCTTTTAGCTTTACAATACAACTAATAAGTGTAATTTGCAAATATAAAGCATCCAAACTGAATGAAAACTGAATGAAAAAAGAATCATTCAAGTTTTAAAGGCGCAAAGAAACAGCAAAAAATGACAAGAGTGATTGAAGCAAACGCAACAAACGTGTTAAAGAAAGAGCACCATTATGAAATTGTCGCAAAAAGCTTTTGACCAGTGTCACACTGAGAAAGAAAATGATCATGGATAGCAAGATTGTTCAACAGAATGAGATTCTTCAAGATGATATTCTCATTGAAAAACACGGAAGGGGTAAATTTGAAGGTTTTCGTTTTTATGCCAACAAAAACAGTACCGATCAAATAGCTGAGAAGCAAATTTCAACAGAGAATGAGAATTTGATTCTTGCTTTTTCCAAACGCGCGACACGTTTTTGTGCTTCTGCAAATGGAGATTTTACCCTCAGTTCTGATGGAATTGTGCGCTGGATTGGTCAACCCGTAGGACAACTTGTAGCAACAGAAGATTTTTTTAAACCAAAACTGATTGTTTTAGCAGATGAACAACTCACGGGAGAATCCCGCAATAACGTTGTGAAACGATTAGAACGCTTTGTCACCTTTCATTTTGAAACGACTTTAAAACCCCTGTTTGATTTGCGCAATGCTGATAATTTAACGGATTCAACAAACAGTCTTGCTTTACAACTTTTTAACTCTTTAGGGATTTTACCACGCCGCGAAGTCTTAGACATTGTCAAAAACCTTGCGCAAGAATCACGTGCCGTTCTTCGGCGTCTAGGCGTGCGTTTTGGCGCTTTTCATATCTATGTTGCCGGAATGCTTAAACCTGCTCCGGTTCAAGCCATTACTCTCCTGTGGAATCTTCAAAATGCGGGACAAGATCAAACTGGTTTGGGTGAAGTTTTTTCAGCATTATCTGCTGGTCGAACCTCTTTAATTGTTGACCCTACCTATAACCGCCAATTTTATCAATTAGCCGGCTACCGAATCTTAGGACAACGTGCTGTACGGATTGATATTTTAGAACGTCTTGCCAATCTCATCCGTCCCGCACTTCATTGGAAACAAGGAAGTGATCCTAAACCCGATGGAGCCTATGATGGCAAAAGTTTTTTTGTTACACCAGCCATGATGTCCATTCTTGGGGCCAATGGAAACGATATGGAAGAAATCCTCAAAGGACTTGGTTATCAATCGTACAGCATAAGCAATACTGTTTTTGAACAAAATCTCTTTGCACACCAAGCCTCTTCCCCTGTCAATAGGGCAATGCAAGATGTTCCTGCAGCAGAATGCGTTGGAAGTCAATGGCAAACAGTAAGCGATTTAGAAACAACACGAGAAGAAAAAAATACCTCATTCCCAAACACTTCATCCTCTGGTATTGAAAAACATCTCCATAAAACCAATCGTTTACCAACAGCTGAACCTGTTGGGAATTTTGCCAAATCCCCTCGCTCTACAGAAGAAGATAAAGTTATTTTGTTATGGCATTATAAGCATCAATTTCCCCACCATGCACAAAAAAAACGTGATAAATTAGGAAATAAGTGGCAAAATAAATCGAAGAACGCTGTAAAAAAAGCGGAATACAAAAATGAAAATTCCCCTCAAGAAGCACCATCACAAGCAAAACGCTCTCATAAGTTCCACAAATCCCAAGGGAAACATGCAAATCATAAGCCCTTTCAAAAAGAAAAGCGCCTTAATCCTGATTCACCTTTTGCGAAACTAGCTGTACTACGCGATCAACTCACCAATCATAAAAACACGCACACACTTTCCTCTAAAGAGAATTAAAGTAACAAATGGAGTTTGATCTTGACCCACGTAGTAACCGACAACTGCATTCACTGCAAATATACGGATTGCGTTGAAGTCTGCCCAGTTGATTGTTTTTATGAAGGGGAAAATATGCTTGTTATTCACCCCGATGAATGCATCGATTGTGGTGTTTGCGTGCCAGAATGCCCAGCAGAAGCGATTTTACCTGATACAGAACCAGGATTAGAAAAGTGGTTAGAACTCAATCTTCATTATGCAAACAAATGGCCTAATCTAACCACCAAAAAAGATCCTCTTCCTCAAGCAAAAGAAATGGATGGTGTTCCAAATAAATTAGAAAAGTATTTTTCAGAAAATCCAGGAAGTGGCGAAGAGTAATGATAAAGTGTACACTCTCCTCCTTCAACGATTGAAAGACTTCTCTTGTAAAAATAAAAAATCCTTAAGCGAAATGATTGATTCTTTTAAATTTTGATGTTAGTGTTATTTTAACATGATCATCTTTCTAAGTATTTTTCTTTGCTTGTTATAGTAAAGCGGTGTATTTTTTTTTGATTTAAAAGTACTCGGCTTTTATGCTCACTTAATTGGTACAATATACTTGGTTAAAGAAAACTCAACCCTCAGGTTTATAACCTGTTTTCCGATACATTTGTTGATCATAAGGGAGTAAACTAAAATATGGCATCCCAACATGGAACGTCTTCCAAGACCAAAGAATTTGCAACCTCTGAATATATCGTCTACCCTACGCATGGAGTAGGACAAATTATAGCGATTGAAGATCAAGAAGTTGCAGGACATAAATTAAAACTTTTTGTCATTCATTTCGCGAAAGATAAGATGGATGTCAAAGTCCCCATTGCAAAAGCCCTTTCCGTTGGAATGCGTAAATTATCTGCTAGTGATTCTGTCGAACGTGCCTTAAAAGTTTTACGTGGAAAAGCACGCGTTAAACGGACCATGTGGTCACGTCGTGCACAAGAATATGATGCTAAAATCAACTCAGGAGATCTTATTTGTATCGCCGAAGTGGTCCGTGATCTTTTCCGCTCTAATCTACAGCCTGAACAATCTTACTCTGAGCGCCAACTTTATACAGCTGCTCTTGAAAGAATGGCCCGTGAAATTGCGGTTATCAATAGTCTTTCTGAAACAGAAGCTATCAATCTCATAGAGATGCATCTCTCCAACAAGCCGGAACGCGAGTTTAAAACTGAGAGAGAAGAAACAGATGAAAACAGTAAAGCTGTCTACGCTGCATAATACACTCTTTCATCATAATGATGATATTTCGATAAAACCAGCGAAAAGCTGGTTTTATTTTTTAACATCCTCTCTGCCCTTAAGGACAAAGTTTCTTAACCAGCGCCAATCTATAAACAATCTAACTTTTCGACAAATTCCTCCTCCTTATTTTCTTTCTTCATAGATAACAAACTGATTAATCATCATAATCTAGCATTATTCATATTAAATTAGAATCTTGAATATGGTAAGATTACTCATTTCAAATTGCTCTCATGTTGAATTAATCAAATCACTTGCTTGTCAATCACAAGCGGAGCTGATCTGTGGGTAAAAACTGTACAAAAAGAGCGAGACACTGTCTCAAGCACCAAAGGATATACCAACATTGGAATCTGGCAAGATGTGTAAGGCTGCAGGCTTGCTTTTTTATTAAGCGTAAAGATCATAGTGCCGTTTATACACTACACCGAAACTTTACCATTTACCCCCTTCTACAAAACCATTGGAACATTCAAAAACACCGTCATAAAATGGATGCCACAAATATTGAAAAATATTGCTTTAAAAAAATGCGTGACGGTACAACATAAGATATTTTGTCTTGGGCGCTCTATTTTGCATGAGAAGCATTCCCCCATTAAAGAACGCGATAAAAAAAGCATGAACTAAAACCATCATCTCCATTCTGTAAAAGGCATTCCAAATACTTTTGAAAGCTGTAAAACTAACTTAAAAAATAACAATAAAAATGAACGTTAGCATTGCCCCTTTCAATTTCATATTTTTCCCAAATGAGGTTTCTTATTTCAGAGATTACGAGATATACGCAATATTCTTATTCCAATCGAACACAAAAAATCTAGAACGATTCATAGAGCTCTTAAAAGTCTCACTCTCTGTTTCAAACAGACCGCTAAAGATTGGATATTCTCAGCAGGGATTGTCCAGTTATCATCTTCAATCTGATCTTCACGAATATGACGCAAAGGATTGCTACGAACGCCTGTCAGGATAAGCAAACGCAAAGCCAGTCGTGTTATGTTTTGTGTTTTACAGAGTAACTGATAAAAGGCAGGAACATCTTTCCAATCCATGGCTAGTCTATTAATAGTTTTATAGCGTTGCTTACCTTAAGAGTGCGCGTGCTTTTTTTGCTTGTAAATCAACATCCAAACCCAAAGCAACCGCATGCTTAAGACAACGATTAAGACGCTTCAGTGCTTTATCTGCTGTTGCAGCTTTTGCATGCCAAATAGAGGCAAGGGTATTGCGTATCTCTGTTTGCGTAATCTCTGAAACGGGTAGACAGCCTAATTTAGGGAGAATATAAAGGCGTAAGGGTGAAAACCAATCACAAGCTTTACCATCTCTTTTTAATTCAGCTTTACGACTTTCAAATGCATCTAAAGCAATGTTTTTTAAATAATGAAGATTACGCATTGCCTCACGCTTTTGTTTCTCACGTTCTTTAATGGGATCACGCCCCTCACGTAAAACAGCCCGCCACCCAGTTGCCAATTCACGGGCTTGTTTTAAAGAAACATCTCTCAAGGCACCCAAACCCATTTCGCAGCCCCCGGAAAGGTATAACGGTAAATCCATTGACCACCCCCATCTCTTACGTTTGTGAAGAAGCAAGCCGGCACCATCGTTATATTTGTCAGCTCGTGGGTGTTGTGCTACAGCCCTTGGCTCTTAAGACAATTCATAAGAGTCCTTTCTTATACAAATTTTATCCACACACTCATCCCGCTTGTGACGTGCAAGCAAGTGGTTTTGATTGATTCTAGATAGAGAGATTTGAAATGAGAAAATCCTACGATAGACCTTCCATTCAAGGCGCAAAACAACAAATGATCTTTATAAATCAATGTGATGTCGATCTCTATTTTTTTAAGGAGAATCACATGTCACAATATAAGCCTATAGACAACCATTGCCTTAAATATTCTCATAAAAAACACCGATATGCTTAAAGCCTTACATAGATCAACTGCCTTAAACGATGATATTTTACGGTCTAATAGGATTCTCTCTATAATCAATAAAGATTAAGTGCGATACAAAATGATTCTATTACTGAGCTAACTTATATCAATACCCAAGCTCTTAACGAAGTCATCATAAAAGACACTGATACAAGTAGCCCTTTATAGCCTCTCAAGAAAACAAGAAAATCATCTCCCACAATAGAATCATTTCTCTACGGCAAAACTTTATCCCACATATGTTCCCAAGAAAAAGCGAAAAACGCATCTTACCCAATGCATTCACTAATGAATCAAGAGAAACTTACCACTGAAAGAGATAAAACGCTAAAGTTTTAACCACTAAAACAGAACGTCCACGATACATTCCCTGTTCCACATCGATAGAAGACGATGCAAGAGAACCTCAACATTCATCTTAAAGCGAAAATGCACGCCCCAAGCGTGCATTGATCGATGCAATAAAAGAAGTTTACCACTGGAAAAGAAAGAAAACGCTAAAGTTTTAACCACTAAAACAGAACGTCCACGATACATCCCCTGTTCCACATCGATAGAAGACGATGCAAGAGAACCTCAACATTCATCTTAAAGCGAAAATGCACGCCCCAAGCGTGCATTGATCGATGAAATAAAAGAAGTTGACCTCTGGAAAAGAAAGAAAACGCTAAAGTTTTAACCACTAAAACAGAACGCCCACGATATATTCCCTGTTCCACATCGATAGAAGACGATACAAGGGAACCTCAACATTCATCTTAAAGCGAAAATGCACGCCCCAAGCGTGCATTGATCGATGAAATAAAAGAAGTTCACCACTGGAAAAAAAAGAAAACGCTCAGTCTTTAACCACTAAAACGGAACGTCCGCGATACATTCCCGTTTTCAAATCAATGTGATGAGGACGACGTAATTCACCAGAATTTTTATCTTCGATATAAGTCGGCGCCTTCAGAGCATCAGCCGAACGGCGCATGCCCCTCTTCGCTGGAGAGGTTTTTCGTTTAGGTACAGCCATAAAAAGACACTCCAAATCCATTAAAACAGAAAAAGCAATGTCAAAAATGACAATGCTTCATTTAAAAACACCATAAAATTTTAAGATATTATACACTGATAAAAAAGAAGAGGCAATGTCAAAATGATCCTTCTCTTACTAAAAATGACCTTCTTGTTATCAAAAATGGTGTCACAATAATCAAAGGAATATCAAAAACACTGCAAAATTTGAGAATTTTATACACCAATGAAAGCTTTTTTATAAGACCTTCATTCAATTTTTATTTGGTTTAAAAAGGGATTTGCGCATACAGTAGAGATACGGATAAAAAGAGAAGTTGATTTTTAATAAAAAACGACGCCAATTTATGAAAACAAGAAAAAGCGACAACCTTTCTCTTTAAACTTCATAATTTCATTTTTGTAAAAACAAAGGAAGCAAGAATGCACGAATTTACCACCCTTCTTGCAAAACATAGAGACACCGTTGAAAAGCGGCTTGATACCCTGTTAAGTGATCAAATCCAAAATGGTGAAATTTCACGCCCTAAAAACTTAATCAAAGCCATGCGTTATGGTGTGCTGAACGGTGGAAAACGCTTGCGTCCTTTTCTTGTAATTCAAAGTGCTGCACTTTTTGATGTCCCTGTAGAACATTCTCTTGATGTTGCATGTGCCTTAGAATGTATCCATTGTTATTCGCTCATTCATGATGATCTTCCCGCTATGGATAACGATATACTCCGGCGTGGAAAACCCACTGTCCATGTAGCATTTGATGAAGCAACAGCAATTCTAGCAGGCAATGCCCTCTTAACATTTGCCTTTGAAATTATTGCTCATAAAGCTAGTATTTTATCTACAGATATTAGAATCAAGCTGATCACGTCTCTTGCACAATCGGCAGGGCTTGGCGGTATGTTAGGTGGACAAATGCTGGACCTTGAAGCTGAAAAAAGACCGCAAGAAAGTACTGACATTATCACTCTACAACACATGAAAACAGCAGCCCTGATAAGCTTTGCTTGCCAAGCAGGTGCCATCATTGGCAATGCATCTAAAGAATTAACTGAAAAGCTTACTGATTTTGGTACCTATCTTGGTTTAGCCTTTCAATTAACCGATGACCTTCTTGATGTCACCGCCAACACGAAAACCCTAGGAAAAACGGCTGGGAAAGATGAAACGGCACAAAAAGCCACTTTTGTTCATCTTTACGGCATTAAAGAAACCCAAAAAAAGCGAGATACACTCATCAGTAAAGCAGAAGCATTCTTACATCCTTTTGGCGCTAAAGCACTCCCCCTCCAACAAGCAGCACACTTTAGTGCAATACGCCAAAATTAAACTTCATCCACCCTATTGTACATAGTGTACACCATCATATTTATTGAATGCATAATAGACTTTTCAAAGAAACGTTACCATTAATCTCCATTATAGTCCTTATCATGAAATGGGTGCGACAAATCTTAAGAAGAATTTCATTAAAACAAGCCGCGTGAATTTATAACACAAATGCATTCTGGGTATCCTATTTTGCATGAAAAATGCCTTCCATTAAAGACTGAAAGAAACAAAATGTGAAAATGCGTAATCACCATGTTTTAAAAGATATTACAGTGGGTGGTGGGTGCTTTAAAGCCGAATAAAAAACAACCGGAAAGAGGAAAACTCGTTTTCTCCTTTATATCTTTAATCTTCTAACGATAAGGCAAAAAATAAACAGAATAAGTATAAAACCAGGCATTTTATAAACCCGCAAAAAACAATAAAAGAAGTACAATGCCCTCAGTAGAGAGTCGTAATTTTTATGCCTTTCCACGCTATCTTGTTGTAAAAGATCAAATATGCTTACATTCTGTAAATTCACTCGTGTATTGCTTGCTCTCTAAAAACACTTTTACAAAAGTGCTCGTTGTTTAGTTTAAGCATCATTTTTTTGAAGCTCGTATTTAAAATATCAGAAAAAAATGAACATAATGGCTATTTTGATTTTTATGCCACCCTCAAAGAACAAAGTCTTTTAATCCAATCTGCTCTGTAAACAGTCTAGTTTCCTACCGAGTAGGTTTCTCTCGCTTTCCACGCATGCGATTCACTTAAACTAAAGACTCGATAAACAGACTTAAGAATATTCACCATGCACTTCTTAAAATACTTAATGTATCAAACAGGCTACCTTCACCACCCCTCAAATGACAGTATGTTACGGCATAACAGGATAAATAAAACCACTAATTTCAATAGAACGAAAGACCAAAGCAGTATTATTACCGATCTCTCTTTTCTTAGCAAGAATAATACAACACATTGATTTATAATCATAATTTGTGGTTTTTCAACTTGAATAAGAACCCTGAATATCATAAGATTCTCTCATTTCAAATCTGTGTATGTTAAATCAATCAAAATCATTTGCTTGCACGTCACAAGCGGGAAAAGCCGTGTGGGGCAAAACATCAAAGAAAAAACTAAAAAAATGCCTCTTATGAACCGTCTTAAAAGCCAAGGGCTATCCGCAACATTAGGGGCGAGAAAAGTGAATGATTGTGTCGGCATGCTCCTTCAAAAGCAGAAACATTTTTATTTACAAAATTGTGTAATAACTTCAATTTAATAATAATCTTGATCACTGTACAACTTTAATTCATCACGCTCTTTATCTCGTTTATTCAATTCATCACATAAAAAGAGAATTGATAAGCTTAAACAGAGAATGATCATTGCAACAGAAAGATAAAAAAGTCCTTATTATTATATATAATAGCGCAATCTAATTTGTGATAAGTAGTTTTTTCAATCCAAGTGCAAATTTCCTCCTTTAAGTGCAATTTTCTTATTAAGATGAAAAGCATCATTGTAAGTGAACCTATGCCTGTTGTAAAAGCTGGAAAATATGTCCACCTTTTGAAGCCATAATAAAAAAACATGCAACATGGCCAAGAAAATGCCGCGATTATCAAGAGTATTATAGCCATTTAATATCCTTCGAGAGAATTTTTCTCATTATCCATTCAATGTCATTTGTAAATTCTTCTTGGTTTCATCATGTCATATATCGTGTTTAGCTCTATGCAAAAACGCGCTATTTGTTTAGTGTTGTCACCATGACCAGCTCTCATACTAGACACAAGGTCAATAATTTGTGTTGTTGGGCTGATGCCATTTCCGCTGGAAGAATTAAGAAATTTTTTCGCGTAATCAATCATGGGGTCGGTAGCATTCATAGACATATTATATGCCCAAATAAAATCGCTTTCTCTCCAGTTATAGTCATTACGCAAACTGCTTATGACATTGAGTAACATATCTGCTGATATCCATTCATTATAATCACCACGCAATAAATTAACAAAACGTCCACATAAAACAATCAGTATGTGACGATGCCGTATAATGTCAAACTTTGGTACGATATTCTGATAGCCATGGCTGTATACAAATTTTTTTGCTTGTTCATGCTTTTGAAAATGTTCAAAAGCGCCGTAATTTTCACTGATATATTTTTCGTAAAGTCTATCGTACTGTTCTAGACTATCTACGCGCGTACATCCCAACAACACAGATACAAAAAAAGAGTTATAAATGTTACAACACGCGTTATGGATAACGATTTCATCGCTTTACCTTTTAATGACCATAATTTGTACGGCTTAACAGATTCCTATCAAATATATCAATATATGCTGGTTTCTTGTGGCTTATTTATAGCAAATTGTACTCAACAATATTTCTGTACTTGGTTTTATTCCCTCTCAAAGAGGGGGCTGTCATTCAAAGTTTCCATAGATAAGTTTATTATCTGGATTAAGAGTATTTTCTAACATCAGAAAATACAGAGCTAACGCCACAATCAAAGAGAAAATACTCAAAAATGAGAATGTACAACGTAAAAAAATTATCTCAACAAGATGATTGATATTTTAAAGGAGGCAATGGTAAAATCCGCTAAATATACCAACAATAAAATAGATCATCAAAATATCAAAATCGATCATACGGGAATTCTTATGAGGACAGGCTATAAATTGTCCGACTGCTTAAATTAGCTCTAATGAGATAAAGTGTTACCAGCAAGGAACCAATAAAAACGGGAAAACTGCTCTATCACCATTCCTTAATAAGCATATAATCTGGCACAATCATTTTCTTTATCAGCGTCCAATCTTATCAGCAACTCTTTGTGCAATATTCATAAGCAGCATTTTTATTTCCCTTTTAACGATTATTATGCCAAGCCCACTTATAATGTACAAGCAGATGACTTTGATTACTTCAACATACATAGATTTTAAATAAGAATAACTGAGACTATTCAGTCTTTCTCATTCAACATGCAAAAACAACGATGCGCCTTAATAAATCAAAGCCTTGCCCCACTATGAAACCCTATAAAACACGTATCGTAATAAGTTAATATTCTCACTGAACTTTTTTGAGAGTTCCTTCTAAAAAAAATACTGCTAACAAGTAAATCAATAAATAAATAGCAAAAATATAAACGAGTGAGAAAAAGCCAAATATATTGACCATATACGCACTCATGTAAAAAAATACCAATAAGCTAAATCTCCCAACAGTTGACAAGAAAGATTCATATGTAGCCCTGAAATAATCACTAATACTATCATGCAAAACAACTTCTACACGAAGATATGTATACTTAATGAGATAAAAAATCATACAGACTAAAATGACAGCCATTTCTTTTCTTGGTTCAAAGAAAGCAACGGTAAAAATCAGTGAAGCCGAAAGAAACAACAGTAAAATAAAATTCACTCTTTCACTTAGTTTTGTAAAGAGAAGACTAGCCAAGAGCTGAGAGAACAATATAAGTGAAAATGTCACACCAAGATCAAAATAAGTGACATTAATATTATGATCTTTAAATATCCACTGCCAATACTGCGAGAATATATTGAAAAAGATCAATGAAAAATAAAAGCATAAAGAGATATAAGGAACTTTAATAAAAATAGACAACATCTCCTTAGCTTCACAAATGAGAGAATTCGCTTTATTTGGTTTTTTCTCCCCCTTCAAGTCATCAAGAAAAAACAAACCAAATAGTGTCGTCATCAACATTAAAAACGCCGCGATATACCATATATATTGGCTAGAATAATCAGCAAAATATGCCCCGATTAAACTGAATATAAACATGCCGATGTAATTATATTGAGAGCTGGAACCAAGCACTTTTTTAGTAGATGTCAATTTTTCTTTTGCATATTGAACAAGTAAAGCATTATAGGCTCCAGCAATTAATGTCAGCGATAAGGCATTAAAAGTTTCTGCCAAAAGAAAACCATAAAAGCTTGTAGAAAATCCCATGAGAAAGAGCCATGTGGCAGCAAAAGCCGCTGCCAAAACGATCGATATTTTATAACTTTTTCGATCAGCAAAATATCCCAGAGGAATATCGGTAACCATCATAATAAAAGCCTGAAACGACTTAATGACACCAATATCAATAAGCGTTAAGCCTTTTTCAAGCATATAAAAGACAATAAAGGCGCCAGTTAAAATCCTTATACCATTAAATAAAAAGCCAAACGCTAATATACTTGTCATGCACTCCCCCAATAACGCCAAAAAAGGCACCCGTATACATCATTTTATATCCATATAAAAGCTTACATTTTACGACAAATAGGACTATAATCGCTATAAGGATTTCCAATCCTATCAATTTGATACCCCAAAAAATGCTGGGAAAATGCCTGAAAAATCAATAAACAATGTTCTTTCTATAATTTGATATTTGAAGAATCCGTTAAATATTTTACTGTCTCAAGAGCAGCCAAAAACCAGCAACAACATTTACGGATCCATTTAAAGTATTCATATCGTTTTGCTTAATAGTCTTAACACACTCAAACTCATTAATATCCTTCATAAGCTTCTGATTCTAAAACAGGCATATCATCTGGTTTTACCTAAAATAATAAGCAACCAACAACAGTATTGACCATAGCTAAAGCAGCATACAACAGCACCCTCTTCACATTGAAGACAGCTTGTTTAAAAAAAACGACACACCCTTTTTACTTCAACCTTATGCGATTTTTACCTCAACCTTGCCCAAAGCGTGTATGAATATAATCACTCAAAAGCGCTTCAAATTCTTCAGCAATGTGATCACCCCGCAAAGTTTTTACCTTTTGTCCCTCAATAAAAACAGGTGCCGCTGGACTTTCCCCCACTCCAGGCAAAGAGATTCCAATATCCGCATGTTTTGACTCCCCCGGTCCATTGACGATACATCCCATCACAGCCACCTTCAAACTTTCAACGCCAGGGTATTTTTCACGCCAAACAGGCATATTTTTGTATAAATCTGCTTCAATTTTTTGCGCCAATTGTTGAAAGACCGTAGAAGTTGTGCGCCCACAACCAGGACAAGCCGCAACAACAGGCAAAAATTGGCGAAACCCCATCACTTGCAAAAGTTCTTGCCCCACCTTTACTTCTCGTGTCCGATCACCACCAGGTTTTGGTGTTAAGGAAATTCGTATCGTATCGCCAATCCCTTGCTGTAATAAAATACCCAAAGCCACCGAAGAAGCAACAATGCCCTTTGTTCCCATCCCAGCTTCCGTTAATCCCAAATGAAGAGCATAATCACAACGCGCCGCCAAGGTGGTATAGACAGCAATAAGATCTTGGACATCACTCACTTTAGCAGAAAGAATAATTTTATCACGCCCCAATCCTAACTCTTCTGCTAAAGCAGCCGAAAGCAAAGCCGACTGAACAACAGTTTCCCGCATCACTTCAGCCACAGATAAGGGTTTTTCTTGCTGTGCATTTTCATCCATAAGCCGTGTTAACAACGCATTATCAAGAGAACCCCAATTCACGCCAATGCGAATAGGTTTATGATACCGACAAGCAATCTCTATAATTTCTGCAAATTGACGATCTTTTTTTGCGCCAAAACCAACATTTCCAGGATTGATGCGATATTTTGCAAGCGCCTCAGCACACGCAGGATGCTCAGATAAAAGCTTATGACCAATATAATGAAAATCCCCAACCAATGGTACAAAAAATCCTAACCTCTCCAATCGCTCCCGTATTTTTGGTACAGCCGCCGCCGCTTCATCGCGATCAACAGTAATTCGAACCAATTGTGAACCAGCTTGCCAAAGAGCAGCTACTTGAGAAACAGTTGCATCAACATCAGCGGTATCTGTATTAGTCATTGACTGTACAACTATCGGGCTCTGCCCCCCAATAATCACATCACCAACAACAACACCAACAGATCGACGACGCTCAAGTGGTTTAGATAAAAAATAGGTCGTACTCATCAAGTCCTCAAATTTTTAAAACCTGCGCTATCAATCATTATTTACATTGACTTCCTCCGCGCTTCAAAGGACGAAAATTACACCGCCCACCAATCTTAACAGATTGCTCTCAAAAGGTTCTACCTACTAACACTGATGCAATACAATTCATAGGTAGATTCATTCTATAGACGCACCGGATAAGTTCTACTACTTCTGTTCAAGTTTATACTTCTACACTTGGTTGCTTCAAAAAGAAACTGAAACAAAACAGAGACAATACTGTATTTTTAAGTTGCATGCCGATACCTTAATCAACGTCACCACAAAACAATGTTTTACAACACAACAGATAACGCCTATCAAAGCGCAATTTTTAAAAATGCATGAAAGACATCGCCAAATTAATCCAACATATTGATTTATAATAATCTATTTTTTACAAATTTGAATAGCAACCCCAAATATCGTAAGATTTCCTCATTTTAAATCTTCTTAATTGAATCAATCAATACCACTCCCTACAGCCACAAGAGAATAGATAGATAAAAACTCCTTATAAACTATTTCAAGTGCCAAAAGCTATCCCAACACTTTAAACAAACAAAAAAATGAAGACATCGCCCACCATCTTTATGAATGAATCTTACACCATTTTGTAAAAATTTTTACCTTACATCCTTAACAAACACCATCACGAAATGAACTCAAGTACATTAAGAAATGCCTCATTAAACCCAAACTTTTAATTCTCATCTCACCCACGCGCGGCATTATCAATGCAACCTTTCAATGTTCAAGCCGTTATAGCAAAACCCCAAACACCATCCCAACTGTCACACAACAATTTAACACATGAAGGAGTCAATAAATGTGTCTATTTTCACCCCATAGAAAAAATGCTAAAATTAAAAAACGTATAGCACAATTAAAAAGAGAGCTGGTCCCCGTAAATCATTGGAGTTTTCAAAATGATAGCTTTGAAAATATTTCTGAGCTGTTTAACACATGGAAACAAAAAGGCCGTCACGCACTTTATCACCTCAACGAACATGCTACAGAATTAAAGAAAAAAGCGAAAGAAAATCCTAAAAAAACCCTCGCATTAGCAGCAGGAGTCGTTTTAGTAAGCTTCTTACTGATCCGTAAAAATTAATAACACAACCAATAACCTTCCCTTTTAATGCCCGCCTTAAAACGGGCATTTTTATGGTTTACAAAATATAAACTTTACGTCTTCCTCCTAACTTTACGCCCTCACCCAAAAGGATAAGTTTCCCATCCGACCCAGTCTATAATCCAGTTTTTTATCTGGCATCCCCCCCTACCCCCATCTTCCAAACATGCGGTGACACCACACCTCAAAGGACAGTGTTGTGCAAAACCACAGGCAAAGCTTCCAATACTCCCCCCCCCTACTGAGTTAGTTCAAAAGAAATGGAAGTGAGTAAAGATGCATGCGCTTTAATATTCTAAGGAACATTATTTTACATCATGACATAAAAGTATAAGAAGCCTAAGAGCTTTAAAACATGTAGTATAGCAAACCAAACGAAATCTTCCAATGTAAACAACCACTTGCTATAAGTAAATGACGCAAAAATTAAACTGAAAAAACCCAAAATTTCATCCTCCAGAATCGACTCGCTGCGAAGTATCTACATAGGTAACTACGGACATGCCAGGAATGAGTTTTTCAATCCCTTCCTGCCCAGGATCTAAAGCAATCCGTACTGAAATACGTTGCGCAATTTTGATAAAATTACCAATTGTCGTATCCGTTTTTAACAATGAAAACTCTGAGCCTGTAGCAGGTGCAAAACGAACCACACGCCCTGTTAACTTTTTGTTGTTCAATGCATCAACAGAAAAAACAACCGGTTGTCCCACACGCATCTGAGAAAGTTGCGTTTCCTTATAATTAGCAATAATCCAAATATCATCAGAAATAACAGAGACCAATTGTGTCCCCGGCATAACATATTGCCCTACCCGCGCTCCAACTAATCCAATATAGCCTGTTCGAGGAGATAAAATCTTTGTGTGATCGAGATTAAGTTTTGCCAACTCAACACTCACCTTCGCTCCCGCAATTTCTGACTGTAAACTTTGCCGTTCAAGATCCAATTGTTTTTGCAATTGGCGTTTTGTTTCGAGAGCTGTCAAGAGTTGTGAAAGAGGACGAGAAACAGAACTTGCCGCATCACCAAAACCTAACTTTTTACTATCTGGAACAACATTGGAAAATGCTCGTGAACGCGCCAATTCCACCTCTGCTGTATTAATTTCGCCCTGCAAAAGCTGTGCTTGTAATTCAATACTTGCCAGTTTTGCATTTTTTGAATCGAGAACAGCCTGTGCCCGTGCAAGCTGCTGCCGAAAAAGAGAATCATCGAGCTCAAAAAGCAGCATTCCCTTTTCAACACGTTGATAATCTTGCACATAAATCCGTGCAATCACCCCAGAGATCTGTGAACTAACCAGAGTAACATTGCCCTTAATAGAAGCATTATCCGTTATTTGAATGTTACTCACAAAAGGAGGAAGCCTCCAAGCCCACAAAATCAGCAAAACACCCGTAATGCCCGATAGGAATGCAACAATCGTAGCTTTTGACCGTAATTTTTTTATCATTTTTTGCACCCCTCTTTCTATGACATTACTCTACTTTTCTAATGCACGCAAAGAGCATGACTTAACAATCATTGTGACAAGAAAAATAACGAATACAACCATTGAAATATAAAAATAAAGCCGAAAAACGTCATCATAAGCAAAAATATTTGCTGTTAACTTAAATTTCTCTATCAACATAGAAGTACCCTGCTCACTTCTCAAGCCATTGGGAACAGAAACACCATAAGAAGGCGAAAATAAAGTATTCATCTCACCAGAAATAAGCGGATCAGTAATAATAATATTTTGTGTTAAGGACTCAAAGTTCTTATGGGCAAAATAAAACTGAAGGCTGCCAAAAAAAGCCGACCCCATCAATCCCCCTGTCACTTGCGTTAGCAAAAAAACAGCAATAAAACTTAAAACGTAACGCGGTCCTCGCTCACCAGCGATCACAAACCCTTTGAAAAGAGCAGGAGGCAAAAAAAGTGCATAACTAAAACTCACCAACCCTTGGCTCAACATCATATCTTGTGGGCGCGTTAAATGGTTTACATGACTATCTAAATAAGCTCCTAACGCCAAACAACCCAAAGACAACAAATAAAAATAATCCTCACGCCCCGCCCGTAAAAAAAAGACACAAACAGCCCCCCCTAACAGAATCCCTAATGTCACCGCAAGATACATGGGCGCCATCTCACGATTGAGCAAACCAAAAAGATTAAAAAACCCTACGGGCAAATTTGACCGCTCCAATAAAAAAACATGAAAAATAAATAAAATAAAAACAGATTGGACCATTTCTTTACTGAAAATCCAACGGAGATCAATCAACGGTTTTTCTCTATTAAGCTCAATAATAATAGCAATAGCCAACGAGAAAATAGCAAGTGCGAGCCCCCAACCAATCCATGGTGCTTCATACCACCAATACAATATGCCAACAGACATGATCACAGCATTTAATCCAAGACCAAGAGCAATCAAACCATAGCTTATCCAATCTAATTTTTGAATAACCTTACTACGCACAACAGGAGTAAGAGGCAAAGTATAGATACAGACCAAGCTGATAAGAACCAACCCCATTTCCAGAGCGGAAAGACTGGAAAAACCACCATTTTCCAGCAAATCAGGAGAAATCAAACGTGATAAAGGTGCCGCTAAAGCCGCATTCATATAATTCAAACTAAGACCAACAGTAAACTTCTTTGCTGGAGCAAAAGCCTCCATCATATAAAGCAGCGCAAGCGAAGCCAAAGGAGCAGCAGCAATCCCAGCAAAAAAGCGAATAATCAATGCAGAACGCAAATCCGTAACAAAGAGCTGCAACACGCAAACCAAAACAAAGCCAAGAATTGATAATTCAGCAAAAGCGCGCAGCCCAAATTGATAGCGGATTTTGATCAACATAATCGCTACACTCACATTTGGCGCCATATAAGCCGCTACCAGCCATGTCGTCTCGGCCAAAGTTGCATGAAAATCACCCGTAAGATGGACAATGTTAGACTGAACAATATTAGCCCCTAAACCATAAGCCCATTGCAAAATAAGAGAAGCAAAAATATAAACAAAGCACTTTGGCAAAGGTCCCGCAAAGACACGACCAGGATGAGGAAAAGGTTTTGCACTCCTTTTAGCAGACACAACCGTACTCTTTTTTCCGCTCATGTCATCTTTTCCTGTATACTCTGCTACGCTTCTATCAACACAGCACCATCAGCTGACAACTGCTGGAAAAAAGCCTCTATTTTATGATTGTCCTCATCACTTGTCCCTCCTTCTAACGTCGCTTGAATCTGCAAAATCTGCTGTTCTAATACATCAAAAGAAAGATTCTCTACAGCCACAACGTGCTCTACCAATAAAGAGCAGCCTGAAAAGGTAATATTTGCAACACCCCCGCATACAGCAAATAATTTTTCACCCAAAGAGGTGCGAACACGAACACTGCCCAACACAATACTTGCCGCCAATGGCGCATGGTGCGCCATAACTGTCAAATAACCTGAGGCTGAAGGAAGAACAACAGACACTACCTGCTCTGAAAACACAATTTTTTCAGGCGATACAAGCTCAAATAAAAAATGCTCTTCTCTATTGTTTTCCACAAAAGTCTCCACAATACCCGATATAAGGACTCTCCGTTTTCTCCAACGACTCGTCCTTTTTAACGAAAAATACCCATGACAGTTTTCTCTTGAATAAGAAGCTTCTTACTAAGAAGCCTCTGCCATGAGACGCTTTCCTTTTTCAAGTGCTTCATCAATCGAACCAACCATATAAAAAGCAGCTTCTGGCAAATCATCATAATCGCCAGCACAAAGCCCCTTAAAGCCTTTGATTGTCTCTTCCAAAGGAACGAGTTTCCCCGGTGAACCAGTAAAGGCTTCCGCAACATGGAAAGGTTGCGAAAGGAAACGTTCAATTTTACGCGCCCGCCCCACCAGCAATTTGTCATCTTCAGAAAGTTCATCCATTCCAAGAATAGCAATAATATCCTGAAGCGCTCTATAACGTTGTAAAATGGTTTGCACTTGACAAGCAACAGTGTAATGCTCTTCCCCCACAATCAATGGATCCAACATACGCGAGAAAGAGTCAAGCGGATCAACCGCTGGATAAATCCCTTTTTCCGCAATAGAGCGCGAAAGAACAGTTGTTGCATCCAAATGAGCAAAAGACGCTGCCGGCGCCGGATCCGTCAAGTCATCTGCCGGAACATAAATTGCCTGAACGGAAGTAATAGAGCCTGTTTTTGTACTAGTAATACGTTCTTGCAACGCCCCCATATCTGTTGCCAAAGTTGGCTGATACCCCACAGCAGAAGGAATACGCCCTAAAAGAGCAGACACCTCAGCTCCTGCTTGCGTGAAACGGAAAATATTATCCACAAAGAAGAGAACATCTTGTCCTTCATCACGGAAACTTTCTGCAATTGTCAATCCTGAAAGAGCCACACGCGCACGCGCTCCTGGTGGTTCATTCATTTGCCCGTAAACAAGGGCACACTTTGACCCTTCCGTTGAACCATTATTCTCTTTTGGATTCACATTCACGCGGCTTTCGATCATTTCATAATAAAGATCATTTCCTTCACGTGTACGTTCTCCCACACCAGCAAATACAGAATAGCCACCATGTGCCTTTGCAATATTGTTTATAAGCTCCATAATGAGAACGGTTTTTCCAACACCAGCACCACCAAACAAGCCAATTTTACCTCCTTTAGAATAAGGGGCTAACAAATCCACGACTTTAATACCGGTGACAAGAATTTCCGAAACAGTCGATTGTTCAACATATTCAGGTGCCTCTTGGTGAATAGAACGTGTTTTGGTTGAAGCGATTGGTCCCACATTATCCACCGGTTCCCCAATCACATTCATAATACGTCCCAACGTTGCTTCTCCTACAGGAACGCTAATTTGTGTGCCTGTATCCACAACCTTTTGGCCCCGCATCAAACCATCAGTCGTATCCATAGCAATCGTACGCACAGTATTTTCACCCAAATGCTGCGCAACTTCTAATACTAAGCGATTACCTAAATTCTCTGTTTCCAAAGCGTTGAGAATATTTGGCAATTCACCTTCAAATTGCACATCAACGACAGCACCAATAATCTGCTTGATTTCACCAACAGCGCCTTTTGCACGCTCTTCTTTTTTTGCGGATGTATCTTTTTTTACAGGTGTATCTTTAGCTGCATCACGCGCAGGTACAGAGGAAGCCTTTACATCCACTTGAGATTTCGAAGCGGCTTTTTTCACGCTGGAACGAGCAGCTGGTTTCTTTTTTTCACCTTTTTCTGTTCCTTTGCTTGAGGTTACTGCTTTTACCATCAATCCTTACCTTCTCCATTTAAAGCGCTTCAGCGCCCGCAATAATTTCGATCAATTCTGTCGTAATCTGTGCTTGACGTTGACGATTATAAGCCACCGTCAATTTACTAATCATTTCACCCGCATTGCGCGATGCATTATCCATAGCTGTCATCTTGGCGCCCATTTCACCAGCAACATTTTCTAGCAAAGCCCGAAAGATTTGCACCGAAAGATTACGTGGTACAAGGGCCTCTAAAAGAGACGCAGCATCAGGTTCATATTCATAAACAATCGATTGTGAACCTTTGTTATGATCGGTTTGCTCCACAATATCTATTGCCCCAACAGCTGCTTTTGGAGCAACCATTGGAATCAAATCCAAAGCTGTTGGACGCTGATTAATTACGGAAACAAATTCAGAATAAAACAGCGTACAAACATCGAAAGCACCTTCATTGAATAAATCAACAATCCGTTGACTAATCATCACTGCTTCTGCAAAACCAATTCGCTTTACAGCATGCAAATCGATATGATCAATTATCAAGCCTTTGTAATCACGCGATAAAATATCCGCGCCTTTTTTACCCACAGTGATAATTTTTACTATTTTATCAGTCGCCAACAATGCCTTAATCTGTTCACGTGCGCGACGAGCAATTTGCACGTTAAAAGCACCACACAAACCGCGCTCAGCAGTACACACCACCAAAAGATGCACATCATCGCGCCCCGTACCACGCATAAGAGTAGGCGCATCAACACCATCTACATCAGCAGCAACACTGGTCAAAATATCAGCCATTCTCTTCGCATAAGGGCGTGCAGACTGCGCTGCCTCTTGAGCACGATGCAACCTTGCCGCTGCAACCATTTGCATAGCTTTGGTAATCTTTTGTGTTGCTTTAACCGAAGCGATACGGTCTCTAAGATCTTTTAGTGAAGCCATTCAAGCATTCCATCAATTCATCACGAGAAATTTTTCGCATAAGTATCAAGAACAGTTATCAACTTATCTTTCAGCTCATCTGTTATTTGCTTTTGCTCAGCAATTGCCTTTAAGAGATCTTGATAATCACTACGCAAAAGCACTAAAAGTCCCTGCTCAAACCGCGCAACATCAGAAACCGCCAAAGCATCAAGATAGCCATTCACACCCGCGAAAATAACCACCACCTGTTCTTCTGTTTTGAGCGGAGAAAATTGCGGCTGCTTCAACAGCTCTGTCAAGCGCGCACCCCGATTTAACAGACGCTGGGTTGACGCATCCAAATCAGAGCCAAACTGCGCAAAAGCTGCCATTTCACGATATTGCGCCAATTCACCTTTAATCGAGCCAGCAACTTGCTTCATTGCCTTAATTTGTGCAGCAGAACCAACACGCGATACAGAAAGACCAACATTTACAGCAGGACGAATTCCTTGATAAAACAAATTAGTCTCTAGAAAAATTTGCCCATCAGTAATCGAAATCACATTTGTAGGAATATAGGCAGAAACATCATTTGCTTGCGTTTCAATAACCGGCAAAGCTGTCAACGACCCAGATCCATTTTCCGCATTCAACTTCGCAGCCCGCTCTAAAAGACGCGAATGCAGATAGAAAACATCTCCCGGATAAGCTTCACGACCTGGAGGACGACGCAATAAAAGAGACATTTGACGATACGCCACCGCCTGTTTTGACAAGTCATCATAACCAATCAAAGCATGTTGCCCATTATCACGGAAATACTCACCCATAGCACACCCAGCAAGAGGTGCAATAAATTGCAGTGGTGCTGGATCAGAAGCAGTCGCTGCAACAATAATAGAATATTCCAGCGCTCCACGTTCTTCTAAAACTTTAACGAACTGTGCCACCGTCGAACGTTTTTGACCGATAGCCACATAAATACAATAAACTTTATCTTGCTCTCGTCCAGCCCCTTTTTCATGAAAAGGTTTTTGGTTTAAAAATGTATCGAGCAAAATTGCTGTTTTTCCTGTTTGGCGATCACCAATCACCAATTCACGCTGCCCCCGTCCAATAGGGATGAGTGCGTCAATCGCTTTCAATCCAGTCGACATCGGTTCATGGACAGACTGACGCGGAATAATTCCAGGAGCCTTAACATCGACACGACGACGCTCTGTTGCTTCAATGGGCCCCTTACCATCGATAGGGTTTCCCAACGCATCAACCACACGCCCAAGCAAAGCGGGACCCACAGGAACATCGACGATAGCACCTAACCGCTTTACACAATCACCTTCACGAATATCACGATCTGAGCCAAAAATGACCACACCAACATTATCAACTTCCAAATTGAGTGCCATACCACGCACACCGTTTGGAAAAGCGACCATTTCCCCTGCTTGGACATTATCCAAACCATAAACGCGAGCAATACCATCCCCTACAGAGAGAACCCAACCAATTTCTGAAACCTCAGCCTTTTGGTCAAAGTTTTTGATTTGCTCTTTTAGAATTTTTGAAATTTCAGATGGTCTAATATCCATCAGCTGACCTCTTTTTTCAATGCAAGCTTAAGTGAAGACAATTTTGTGAGAAGAGACGTATCAATTTGAGACGACCCCACACGAACGATTAATCCACCAAGAATTGTTGGATCCACAACGATGTGCAGCAAGACTTTTCCTCCAACAACACCTTCCAAAGCCTCACACAACTCTTGTCTTTGTTGAGAACTTAAGGGGCGCGCAGAAACAATTTGCGCAGTAACCTGCCTACGAGCGCGTGCAACACAATGCTGGAAAGCACGTAAAATACCAAATACAGCACTAAGCCTACGGTTTGTGGCAATAACGCGTAAAAAATTACCAATGACCTGCCCTGCATTTTTATCAGCAAATTTGATGTTTGCACAAACAGATTGCATCACCTTAATTTGCTCTTTAACTGAAAAGAATGGACTAAGCACAAAGCGTTTTAAATCCTTATGCTCCAAAACAAGCAAAAGATCCTCTACTGCCTTTTCAACCTTTTCAACGTTTCCGGCTTCTTGAACGCAATCAAAAAGCGCTTGCGCATAGCGTTGATCTACCAACGGCAGCGGTATGAGAGAAAATGAATCCGACACGAAATACCGCCTCTTTCCCTTGAGCGACTCTCTGATAGTTATCAGATGAAATGAAACAGACATTCTCAATCTTAAGAATCTTTTTCTTAAAACCTAGAACAAAAATCACTTGGTTTCTAGCATAGACATAGCCGACTCGCAACACCACAAATCGCTGCTTTTTAAAAATTTTAATAAAATATTCAAAATATTTTTGAAAAGCATTTTTTTTAGATATACAGGATGGCATCACAGTTTTTTTATGCCTCTTTTTGACATTCTCTGAGCGATTTTTTCACTCTCTTTGATTTTTCTTCAAATGCCCTTGCCACCATAATAAAATACTTCTTCTCCCAAAAACACTCCCTTTATCACCACAAGACCTTTAATGAGATGCAGCTGCGATTGAAAAAGTCTATTATTTCAAACTGATAAGAAAGAAAAAATAATGAATATCCTCCTAAAAATTAAAGAAAACATTGCTCTTTTTTCTTCAAATACCCACTCCTTTTAAAAAATTTCACCAAGTAATATTTTCTTGTAAGCACACTCTTTAAATATACAAAACATTGATTTATAATGATAATATATCATTTTTCATACCGGATAAGCTTCAAATATCGACAAATTCTCTCTTTTCAAATTTTTTTATCAAAATCACGCCCTTCATTAAGCCCGCGTAGCTTCACTTTATATGGCACTATATTGCACTGATTTTAGAAGAAACATAGATCAATATCAATTTGAACGCGAATAGAATTGGGTATTTTGGGTGTACAACTAAGCATTTTCAGCCCTTATAATCCGCCTATCAAAAGAATACTGTCCCTCATACAAAAAAGAAGTAAAAGCCGAAATGATAGTGCCCTCGAAGAAGAGAGGCCCTTCTGCTGGTTCTATAACAAAGATATTTTTTCCCGTGGCTCCACTTAATGCAATGGACATGTATCATATTTTGCTGCCTGGATGCTTATTCTGAATAATATAAGAGTTCAAGTAAAGCACCTTAAGCAAAGAGACCTTCACTTTATGCGATACTGGTTTTAGAAAAAACTTTGCGGATCAATATCAATTTGAACCCGAACGGAACTGGGCATTTTGGGTGTACCGCTAAGCATTGCACGTATAAACCCTTGTATATCAAAAGAACGCTGTCCTTGCAGCAAAAGCCGAAAACGATAACGCCCCCGAACCAAAGCCAAAGGCGCTTCTGCTGGTCCCATAACCGAGATATTTTTTTCCCGTGGCGCTGCCTGACGCAATGCGCGCGCATAATATTCTGCTGCTTGGCGCTGTTGTGCAGACACAATCAAAGAGGCAAGCCGCCCATAGGGGGGCAAATGATAATGCTGACGCGCTGCAATCTCACGTGTGTAAAAATCTTCTGGCTGGCATGCAAGTAAGGCTTTGATGACCGGATGATCTGGTTGATAAGTTTGCAATAATCCTAAACTTTTCAATCCCACACGCCCTGCTCTTCCGGTAACTTGAGAAAGCAGCTGATAG
Source organism: Bartonella sp. AP65SXKL (assembly GCF_042195725.1). Classification (NCBI taxonomy): domain Bacteria; kingdom Pseudomonadati; phylum Pseudomonadota; class Alphaproteobacteria; order Hyphomicrobiales; family Bartonellaceae; genus Bartonella; species Bartonella sp. AP65SXKL. The sequence continues at coordinate 45,710 of NZ_JBHIOW010000004.1, read as the reverse complement.
GTACGTTCACTTGCGCGTAAATCGCCATTGGCAAGACCAAGATCAGCATCAATAACACCAACCAGAGAGAGCTTGGGAAAATGATGTCCTTTAGCGACTAACTGTGTTCCAATAATAATGTCCACATCGCCATTTGCAATGGCTTGTAATTCGCTTCGCAACTTCCCAATCCCTCCTTTGAGATCTGTTGAAAGAATCAATGATCGCGCTTGAGGAAAAAGCATTTGTGTTTCTTCGGCAATTCTTTCCACACCCGGTCCGCAAGCCACAAGATGATCTAATGTCCCGCATTCAGGACAGGCTTCAGGAAGTGGTTCATGATATCCACAATGATGACATTTCAGTTGCCCTTGCGCACGATGTTCGACCAACCAACTTGAACAATCGGTACAATGAAAACGATGTCCGCAAATTCGGCATAAAGTCAAAGGTGCATAACCACGACGATTAAGAAAAAGAAGAGCTTGTTCGCCCTTATCAAGCGTTTGTTTTAAAGCCCTTTCAAGAGCAAAGGAAATAAAGCGCCCCTTTTGCACTCCTCCTTGGCGCATATCAATCACCCGCAACTGTGGAAGTGCAACTTCTTTAAAACGGGAAGGTAAATGCACCTTTTGATAACGCCCTTTTAAAACATTGGCTTGGCTTTCAATCGACGGTGTTGCTGAAGATAAAATAACAGGAAAATGCTCAAAAGAGCCCCGTGCAACAGCCATATCACGCGCATGATAAAAAATGCGCTCTTCTTGTTTATAAGCGCTATCGTGCTCTTCATCGACAACAATCAAGCCAAGCTCATGAAAGGGAAGAAAAAGTGCCGAACGAGCCCCCGCAACGACACGCACCCGCCCTTCTGCAACTTGCCGCCAGACGCGTTCTCTACGACGTGGCGTCAGATCAGAATGCCATTCTGCTGCCGCAGCGCCAAAACGTGCATAAAAACGATCTAAAAACTGCTGAGTTAAAGCAATTTCCGGCAATAAAATTAAAACCTGCTTGCCCCCTTTGAAAGCTTGAGCGACCGCTTCAAAATAAACTTCCGTCTTTCCTGATCCGGTAACACCATCAAGCAAAAAAACTTGAAACTGAGAAGATAAAACACCTTCCCGCAATAATGTTGCTGCTTCATTTTGCGCTCCCTGCAACTGAGGGGGACAAAAATCAGGATCAGGCATTGCCACAAGATCAGGAGCAGGAACCTTAACATCTTCAAAAATTCCTAGCGCTTTTAAACCTTCAACAACAGAAACCGAAGTTCCAGCCGCATGTGCCAGACCAGAACGTGTCCATATCTTCTCATTACGCAGCAATTCCAAAATCCGTGATCGCGCTGGTGTGAGACGTTCTACATTTCCACCACAATATCGCAAACCCAGCATCTGCGCTTCCGGCTCTAAAGCAGCCGGTACCGACAAAACCAATCGTGCTACAAGACCAAAAGGTGCCATTGTATAGCGACTAACAAAACGCAAAAATGTGATCATTTCTGCCTTTAATGGGGGACAATCAAAAACATGAAGCAGAGAGCGTAATTTTTCACGCGCCACAGGAGCAGACTTTTGCCCATCGGCTGTCTGCTCTCCAACGTCCACAACAAAACCGCAAAGCTCACGCCCCATCAACGGAACCCGAACAAAGGAACCAACGTTCACCTCCATAGAAGATGGAACTTTATAACTATAAGCGTGAGCAACAGGAAGAGGAACCAATACGGATACAATCTTTTCCTCTATCATGTTTGAATTCATCTTTTAAACCAATCTACGACCTATTGAACACCAACAGGCCTAAACCTTAATCTTTAAACACTCTTATAAAATTCATTGCAGGATTCAATCCCCCCGATTACAACACTTTTCTAACAAAAATTCTTTTTAATACTCATTTCATCACCAAAGTGCCAATAAAAGAACCAATCTCATCGTCTATAATAAAAAACTCTATAGCAAAAAAAACAGCGCCATTCTTCTGTGCAAATAAAGCGCATCACTATTAAGCATTCAACATGCTATCGGTTAAGTGCATCCTTCAACAAAGCGATCCCATAGTATGACTTCTTCCCAACGCACACTTTTATTTTTTTACCGCCTCATATCTCAATTTATCTTCAACAAACTGATTTATAAAGATATAATCATCATTTTACCTATTGTAATAAAACCCTCAATACGATGAATTTTTCTCATTTCAACCCCATCGAGGAACATTTGTAAATCCTTATTGATGAAAGAGTATCCCATGATTTTAATTATAGGGAGAATAATATTGCAAATGGAGCCGTTACAATATTCACTTTGGCTTTGTGCCAAAACGTGAAAACACGTGTATACATCTTTCAGCTTGATTGAGAATCAAGCAACAATACAAGCAGCACAAAAGCGTATTGTTGAAGAATGGAGAACACAGAATAAATCAATGTAATTGACCATAAAAAAACCCTTCATGCGTAAAATTTTACAGGCGTTCTTCAACAGTGTTTTACGACAAAATAAATCCATCCGCTTTCATCAAAAACAAAGTTAAACATACCCCCTAAAAAAGGAAGGTATCTTATGATGCACTCTCAAATATCAAGAGCAATCGCAAATAGGAAATGAGCAAAGTGTTTGATAATGCTAGCTTATTTCCATAAATATAAAAACACCGCTACGCAAAGATGCCAATACGCAAAAATGTTGGTACGCAATGAATTCTATACCTTATCACGAGTAACACTATGAAATGGGTGTGGAAACGATAAATCATATTTCTTTACCGAAAACGGGTACATGATTAACACCATAGCATTCTTGTTCTTTACACAGATATTAATTCTTTCTCTTGCTTTTGCAGTCAACAATAGCGCATAACAAAAAATAGGATAAAGCTAAAAAGAAGAGGTTAGAGATGAAATTTTTTGTGGATAGCGCCAATATTGAAGAAATTCAAGAGTTACAGAATTTAAGCCTTGTTGATGGTGTCACAACCAATCCCTCTCTTATCCTAAAATCAGGACGCAATATTCTTGATGTTACAAAAGAAATTTGTGCTCTCGTTAGCGGACCTGTTTCTGCTGAAGTTGCAGCAACGGAATTTGAAAGCATCATGAAAGAAGCAGCTGTTTTAGCAAAGATTGCCGACAATATTTGTATCAAGCTTCCTTTAACACTCGATGGATTAAAAGCCTGTAAAGCCCTCACAGCAGCAGGACTAAAAACAAATCTCACACTTTGTTTTTCTGCCAATCAAGCCTTATTAGCCGCCAAAGCAGGCGCAACATTCGTTTCACCTTTTATTGGTAGACTTGATGATTGTGGAAATGATGGAAGTGAACTGCTTCATGAAATTCGCACAATTTATGATAACTATAACTTTGAAACACAAATCTTGGCCGCTTCAATCCGCACCGTTAATCATGTCAAAGAAGCAGCACTCAGTGGTGCTGACATTGCAACAGTTCCACCAGCAATCTTAAAAGCACTGGTCAAACACCCTCTCACCGACAAAGGGTTGCAAATATTCCTCGACGACTGGAAAAAAACAGGACAAAATATTGCTTAATATCTAGAATTTTTATTGGAAAGATCTTTTGAAAGTAACAAAAAGATCTGTTCAGCCAACTCTTCCGCAACACGTTTTTTTGCATCTTCTTCTGCTTGCAGCGTTGCATATTCTTGACGAAGTCGCTCAAAAGATGCATTCATCATTGCTGTTCCTTTTGCAACAAGAGTATTTTTCATATCCTGCAAAGTGTAAGAAGCTCTGCTCATAACAGTTCCAACAGAAGGTCGTCCCTTTCTCTTTTTCTCGAAATCAACCTCTATCTGCATAGATTCTCTTGTAAAGACGGATATCTGTAATGCCAATTGATAAGCAGGTAGAGAAGGTTTAGCACCATTTCCATACAAAAGAAAAAGCAGATGGTTGCGCACCATTTGTCCAAAACGATCCGAAGGTTCTTCCACAACAATAGAAGCAAGCTTTTGCGCTAATCCCAAAGAAGCTTGTCCAGAAGGGTATCCAGAAGCAGGATTCCCATAAGAAGCAGAATCCATTGTCATTGCACTCTGCAACTCTTGACGGTAAAGCGGTTCAACTTTGCATCCACACAACAGTGTGAATACACCAGCTAAAATGACAAGAATAGAACTTCTAAAAAACGACATTCACAATCCTTTGTGGAACAACAATGATTTTTTTCACAGGCTTTTCAATTAGCTGCGCCTTTACAAAATCTAACGCCAAAACCGCTTCTTTAATCATCACCTCATCAGCAGTTGCTGCAACGCTCACCTCACCACGTTTTTTACCATTAATTTGTACTGGCAAAGTATAGCATTCCGCAACGGTTAACGTGGGATCATAAATAGGCCAAGCAAGCGCAGATATTAAATTTTTTCCCCCTAAAGCAGCATGACATTCTTCTGCTAAATGGGGCATCATGGGTGCAATCATAGCAAGAAAAAAATCCATAGCTTGACGTAAAGAAGCTTTCATTTCATCGTCAACACTTTCTATCCTATTTAACAACGGCGCCATAATATTCAAGAATTCATAAAGGCGTGCAATAGCCCGATTAAAAGCGAATTTTTCCAAATCATCTTCTACAGCGCAAAGCGTGCGATGTGCGACCTTTGAGAGTTCCAAAGCCGCCCCCTGATGCCCTGCACAAGGCGCCACATCCTTTAAAATAGAAGCACTCACAGCCACATGGCGCCAAACACGCTGTACAAAGCGATGTGCACCTTCAACACCAGATTCTGTCCAAATGACATCCCGCTCGGGAGGAGAATCTGACAACACAAACCAACGCACAGTATCAGCGCCATAAGATGCAATAATATCATCAGGATCAACGACATTCTTTTTTGATTTTGACATTTTCTCAATCAAACCAATCGTCACTTCACTTTGATCGGTTAATTTATAAGCACACCGCTTTCCATCTTTTTCAACAATCGAAATTTCTGCTGGAGAAACCCACCCTTGATCATCTCGATAGGTTTCATGCACCACCATCCCTTGGGTAAAAAGCCCCTTAAAAGGCTCATCTACCGTCACATGACCGACCAATTTCATGGCACGCATAAAAAAGCGCGCATAAAGAAGATGCAAAATGGCATGCTCAATTCCACCAATATATTGTTGCACAGGCAACCATTCAGCTGTTGCTTGTTTGTCAACAGGTTCCTGCGCAAAAGGAGCCGTAAAGCGTGCATAATACCAAGAAGAGTCAACAAATGTGTCCATGGTATCGGTTTCGCGTTTGGCAGGTTGACCACAGGAAGGACAAGTAACATTTTGCCATGTTTCATGTCGTGCAAGAGGATTTCCTGGTTGATCAAAAGTAACATCATCAGGCAACACAACCGGTAAATTGGCACGTGGAACAGGAACAACCCCACAAGTTGTACAATGGATCATCGGAATGGGACACCCCCAATAACGTTGACGTGAAATCCCCCAATCACGCAAACGAAATTGCACTGTTTTCTTCCCTTGCGGTTGCCCATTGAGCATTTGCTTTTCAAGCTTTTTAGCAGCTTCTTCAAAAGCTTGTCGGGGTGTCAAACCATCCAAAAAACTAGAATTGATCATCACCCCATCACCCGTATAAGGTGTTTCAGGTGTGACAAAATCTTCTGCTTGCTCTCCTTTTGGTAAAACCACCGGTTTTATTGGAAGATCATATTTACGCGCAAAATCGAAATCTCTCTGATCATGAGCTGGACAACCAAAAACAACCCCTGTTCCATAGTCCATAAGCACAAAATTCGCGATATAAACGGGAATATGTACTGTTGAATCGAAAGGATGAACAGCCAAAAGGGGCGTGAGAAACCCTTGTTTTTCAGCTGTTTCAAGTGCTGCCGTTGTCGTTCCACCACACCGACAATTTTCAATAAAAGCACTCAACGCTTTGTCTTTTTTTACCAAAGCTTGTGCAATAGGATGATCAACAGACAGAGCCAAAAAGGAGGCACCAAACAGTGTATCAGGACGCGTTGAATAACAAACAACCTCATCAAATTTCTCACAAACATCACCAGCATCACCCGCCGACTTTAAAGCCCAACGAATCAGCAAACCTTGTGATTTTCCAATCCAGTTTTTTTGCATGGTGCGAACTTTTTCCGGCCATTGGTTCAGCTCTTCAAGCCCTGCCAAGAGATCTTCACTAAAGTCGCTAATTTTGAAAAACCACTGCGTCAACTCACGTTGTTCAACCAACGCACCAGAACGCCATCCCCGCCCATCAACAACCTGTTCATTGGCCAAAACAGTATGATCAACAGGATCCCAATTCACCTTAGCCACTTTACGTGCTACCAACCCCTTTTGATAGAAATCAAGGAACAACATTTGTTGTCGGTGGTAATATTCCTCATCACAAGTCGCAAATTCCCGAGTCCAATCTATCGAGAGCCCTAATTGTTTTAATTGCCCACGCATCACCGCAATATTTTGATAGGTCCAAGTTTTAGGGTGCACTTTATTTTGCATAGCGGCATTTTCAGCCGGCATCCCAAAAGCATCCCACCCCATGGGATGAAGCACATTAAACCCCTTGGCGCGTTTATAGCGTGCAACCACATCCCCCATGGCATAATTGCGCACATGCCCCATGTGAATACGGCCAGAAGGATAAGGAAACATTTCTAAAACATAATATTTTTCACGAGCATCTTCTTGAAGAGTCTGAAAAATTTTCTTTTCATCCCAAATTTCTTGCCATTTTTTTTCTCTCGCACGTGGATTATAGCGTTCGCCTATATTATAATGTCCAATTGTCATTCCCATTATACTCTTTTAATAAAACAGAACCAAAAACTTGTTTTATTATGCTTGACCATGGATTAACCTCATCGTCAACATTTTCGTGAAATATTTCCCTAAGTATTTTATAAAACTTTAAAAAAAAACGACCAACTCTTGAACAAAAAAGGTAAAGCACAAAAACATGAATACACAAACGCCCCTCGATGCCCCTTCCGTTGAAGCATGGCAAAACCTTCAAAAAGACATTGCAGCAATATGCCAAGAGTTACAACGCCCTGTAGAAGAAATTGAACTTATCGCTGTTTCAAAAACTGTTTCTGCTGTTGATATACGCCCCATTTTACAAGCAGGCCAATTTTTGTTTGCAGAAAACCGCGTACAAGAAGCAGCACAAAAATGGCCTGCTTTACGTCAACAATTTGAAAATATTAAACTCCATCTCATCGGTCCCCTACAATCAAATAAAACGGCAGAGGCGGTAAAACTTTTTGATGTCATCCAAACGGTTGACCGTGAAAAAATAGCCAAAAGCCTAGCTGAAGAAATGGAAAAGCAAAAAAGGCATCTCCCCTGCTACGTTCAGGTTAACATTGGATTAGAACCGCAAAAAAGTGGTGTTGCACCCCAAGAAGTGATCCCTTTTGTTTCTCAATGCAAAAACAACTATGGACTCGATATCATCGGACTTATGGGCATCCCCCCTGTCGACGAAAACCCCGGCCCCTATTTCGCGCTCTTAGCAAAATTAGCAAAACAAGCAGGTCTTCCAAAGCTTTCCATGGGCATGTCCAGTGACTTCAAAACCGCTCTACAGTTTGGCTCTAATATCCTTCGCATTGGCTCCGCTTTATTTGGAAAACGCCCCGTGTAAAACAATTTTCCCTCATATAAATCTATTCCCCCTTCAATAAATTCCCATTGAAGATTCTACGAACAAACCAAAAACAGCAGAAATGAGAAAAAATATTTCCTTCAATATTAATAAAAGAACAATTCTAACAAAAAAGATTCCAGCCCCTCTTTCATCCTGTTAGCAAAATAAGTAAAAAAGCCGGTTTCTCAAATTTCTCACCGGCACATCCAAAACCCGTACAATAGCTTCAAAATAGCATTACAATTTTGCTCTCATATTCTCGCACATTGCTTCTACTTTACTCCCCTCTGACCGCCTCTCCAGCAAAAGCAACATAAAAAATAAATCCTTATATAAAAGCAAAATGATAAGAGGGGCGTTGCGCATGAATGAAAAAACTGTCGCGAAATAAATAATTGCAAAAGAATATTTAATACGATTATCGCAATGATTTCCATCAAAAACAACGAATTCTCTTAAACTTCTCCAACACGCGTAAACAATTTCCCCACATACCAATGGCATAAAGCAGACAAAAAGAGGTTTATGGTTGCATAATACAGTAACAAAACTCTTTCATGTAAGTCACTTGAGCAAAATAAACATCTCAAATACCCAATAGAGCGCCAAGAACCGCGCTAAACAACATGAATAGCAATCTATAAGGTCAACGATAGCATAGAGGCTTTCTATGCTCTACAAAGCGTAAATACAGTCAATATCCGCTTGAAAAATAAAAGAACGAATCCCATGCATGTGCGCATAATACATGCAAGAAAAACAATGGCAATGAGACCGATTTCAATAACGATATTTCTTTATCTTTCTCGTAAACAAAGAGAAAAACTTCAACTTTTCATATGCGCAATTTTTCTGATTTTAAACTTTAATTAAGAAAAACCATGGGGTATTTCTTATATTTTAAAATATTATAAATAATATTATTATCTTTTTAAGAAAAAAATTAATATATACATAACATATATATGATTTATATAGTATTTTTATTTCCATTTTTAAAATTTATCTTTGACAATGATCTAAAATACGTAATAACCATTTGAAATGTATCATTGTGATACTACTTTTAATGTGGATAATTAAGGAGAATTAATATGTTTGGTTCATTCAACACATTCGGTCATATGGCAACAAAGATATCTCTGAAGTTAAATAATTTTGTAAGTATATTTGTAAGAATATACCAAAATTAAATATCTACATCTGTGCATAAAATAATTTTCAGAGATATCTATTGTGGATCACATCTTATAATCAGGATTTTTTTATAATGAATATTTGTTATGAAATCGTAAGAATGTTTTGTATTCTCATTGTCTTTATCCCTATATATGCTATTGGTTTTTAAAAGTGGTAGTTACAGTTGGAAAGTAAATATAAAATAAACTTTATATACAGTAATTCTTTTCATTATTTCTGATATTTTGGTTTAATTAATTATTAATAAACTTATTCTTTTTTAAATAAGGGAATACAAAATAAAAAACATTTAAAGCGATAATCAATAAAGCACCTTCATCTCCCTTTTTATATGATATTTTTTAGTGCCTTTGTGCTTTTATAAAAAGCTCTATACCGCAATAGTCTTTGCCATATTTGAATATCCTAAAAGCATAAAATACCTTTTTAAGAAAAACGTATCAGATTTAAAAATTGACTATTCTAATCTTTGTCATTTAGTCTAACCTCATAATGAAAAGCTTTTGGGAAAACTCTGCCACAAATATAACCATACAAAAATACAGAGGCAGATTTTTCCAAACAATAAAAAGAGGGAAACATGACTGAAAAAATTTATCCAATATCAGAAGAGATCAAAAAAAATACTTTACTCGATGAGGAAACTTATCAACAATGGTATCGAGAAAGCATCAATGATCCAGAAAGCTTCTGGGCCAAACATGGTCAACGCATTGAATGGTTTAAACCTTTTACAAAAGTAAAAAACACTTCTTTTAACGGAGATGTCTCCATTCAATGGTACGAAGATGGGATAACAAATGTTACCTATAATTGCATTGATCGCCACCTGAAAACCCATGGAGACAAAATCGCGCTCATTTGGGAAGGAGATAATCCTTATCATGATAAAAAAATAACCTATAACGAGCTTTATGAACATGTTTGTCGTTTTGCTAATCTTTTGAAAAGTCGTGGCATTAAGAAAGGCGATAAAGTAACCATTTATCTTCCTATGATTCCCGAAGCAGCCTATGCCATGCTTGCTTGTGCTCGCATTGGAGCTATTCATTCGGTTATTTTTGCTGGCTTTTCTGCTGAAGCAATAGCAGGACGCCTTGTCGATTGTGAATCAACCTTTATGATTACCGCTGATCACGGCTTGCGTGGCGGCAAAAGGATCAACTTAAAAGACAACGTTGACCATGCCATTGAGATAGCCGCGCGCCAAAACGTGCAGGTGGACCAAGTCATGGTTATACGGCGGACTTGTGGACCCATTCAATGGGTAGAGGGGCGGGATTTTTGGTACCACGAAGAGATAGCTCATGCCAAAACAGCTTGTCCAGCAGAACCCATGAATGCTGAAGATCCGCTTTTTATTCTTTATACTTCAGGCTCCACCGGCAAACCTAAAGGTGTTTTGCATACCACAGCAGGCTATCTTGTTTTTGCCTCGATGACTCACCAATATGTTTTTGATTACCACCCCGATGAAGTTTACTGGTGTACGGCTGATATTGGTTGGATAACCGGCCATTCTTACTTGGTTTATGGACCTTTATGTAATGGTGCGACCACTTTAATGTTTGAAGGCACACCAACCTTTCCTGACAAAGGCAGATTCTGGGAAATTGTCGACAAGCATCAAGTCAATACACTCTACACCGCACCAACAGCTATCCGCGCCTTAATGGGAGCAGGAAATTCGTTTGTTGAACACTCAGACAGAACATCGTTGCGTCTTTTAGGCACAGTAGGAGAACCTATTAACCCAGAAGCATGGGAATGGTTTTATCATATAATTGGAAATGACCGTTGTCCGATTCTCGATACATGGTGGCAAACGGAAACAGGAGGGCATATGATCACACCCTTGCCTGGTGCAACCCCCCTCAAAGCAGGATCGGCCACACGTCCTTTCTTTGGTGTTCAACCCCAAATTGTTGATGCCCAAGGCAATGTTTTAGAAGGTGAAGCAGAAGGCACTCTTTGTATCAGTGATTCATGGCCAGGACAAATGCGCACACTTTATAAGGATCATGAACGCTTTATTCAAACTTATTTTTCCTCCTATAAAGGAAAATATTTTTCAGGCGATAGCTGTAGGCGCGATAGCGACGGTTATTATTGGATCACAGGACGAGTTGATGACATTCTCAATGTCTCGGGGCACAGATTAGGAACCGCTGAAATTGAATCAGCTCTTGTTTCTCATCCCTCTGTATCAGAAGCAGCTATTGTGGGTTACCCGCATCCCATTAAAGGACAAGGAATTTATAGTTTTGTGACCCTCATGGAAGGAACAGCGCCAAGTGAAGAATTGCAAAAAGACCTTATCAAGCATGTGAGACAAGAAATAGGCTCTATTGCCATATTGGATAAAATTCAGTTTGCTCCGCAGCTTCCCAAAACGCGATCAGGGAAAATTATGAGACGTATTTTACGAAAAATCGCTGAAAACGATTTTGATACTCTCGGAGATATTTCAACTCTTGCCGAACCACAAGTTGTTGAAGATCTGATTGCCAACCGACAAAACTAAAAAACACGACGAAATACAACATACGGTGGTTTTTGTTTTTTGCTAAAATTATCTCAGCATTATTACGAAAACCACCGAGGATAATAAAAAACAAAACAATTCATGAAAAGCTCAATCATTCTAACAACAAACGCTTTTCTTCATGAGAGGTAAGAAATAATTTAAGCCAAAACCTCAGGATTGGGATACGAACAAGAATAAGAAAGTAAGATAAAAAGAGCAACATAGCTTTTTAAAATCACCCAATGTCCACTCAGTGCAAAAAAAGCTTCTGAGTAAGAAGGAAAAATAGTTCTGATGTTTATGCTAGAATCCCTTTGAAATTCCTGCTAAAATCATAAATAAGGCTAAAAAAAGAAAGTATAAGTGATAATATTCTTGAGCAAAAATATTTATCTATAACGAGGGTGTATAAAAAATATTGAAAACCATGAAATCTAAAATAAACAAGCTTACAACAAAAATCTAAAGCAATGAAAGTAAGAGTTTTTAGAATAAATGATGCAATATAAAATCAGGAGTAATAATAAAAAGTGATTCATTTTGAAAATGTCGGCCTACGCTATGGAATGGGCCCTGAGGTCCTTCGTGATATTAGCTTTCATATTCCTCCTGGATCATTTCAATTTCTCACAGGTGCCTCTGGAGCAGGGAAAACGTCGCTGATGCGTCTTATGTTTTTGGCACTCAAACCCACCCGCGGTCATATTGATCTCTTTGGAACAGACACAGCATTACTCAAACGACAAGAGCTCCCTGCGCTGCGACAACGTATTGGGGTGGTTTTTCAAGATTTTCGTTTACTCGACCACATGACCACTTATGAAAATGTCTCCTTACCTTTACGCATTAAAGGACAAGAAGAAGCAACCTATCGCAGTGAAGTGGAAGATCTTCTCTGTTGGGTAGGTCTTGGAGATCATATTCATGTTTTACCACCGGTTCTTTCCGGTGGGGAAAAACAAAGGGTAGCCATTGCACGCGCACTCATTGATCAACCTGAAATTCTACTTGCCGATGAACCCACCGGAAATGTCGATCCGCCCTTGGCAAAACGCCTCCTCCGTTTGTTTATTGAATTAAACCGTTTTGGAACGGCTGTTATCATTGCCACCCATGATATTGCCTTAATGGAACAAGTTGCAGCACGGCGTATGCTTCTCCATAACGGACGGATGACGATTCATGAATAAGTCTTTCCCCATTTTTACAAGCAATAAAAAAAATACAACAGCGATTATTCCCAGTGGTAATATTTCTGGAAAAGCATTAGTTGCCGTGATTGCTATTATGACATTTCTTTCAAGCCTCACCTTAATCGGTGTTGATTTGGTCCAACGTGCCGCCCAAAATTGGAGTAATCAGATTAGCTATGAAGCAACAATACAAATACGCCCCATTGACAATGTTGATATCAACAAAGCACTCCGTGATGCCGTACAATTGGTTAAAACATTTTCTGGTGTACAAGATGCAAAAATTGTTGACCAAAAAGCTACAGAAAAGTTACTGGAGCCATGGCTTGGAACAGGCTTCAATGTCAATGAACTACCCCTTCCCCGCCTCATCATTGTGACCCTGAATGGGGATGAAAAAATCAATTTTGCAGCCATTAATCACGCCATTAAAACCCAAATTCCAGGAGGTCAATTTGATGATCACCGTGTTTGGGTTCATCGTTTTGCGACCATGGCACACACCACTGTTTTCATTGGTTTTTCAATTTTAGCATTGGTTTTAGGCTCTCTTATCCTCACCATCATTTTTGCCACCCGCAATGCATTGGCAGAAAATACACATATTATCAATGTCTTATATTTCCTTGGTACTGAAACTCTTTTCATTGCTCGCCAATTTGACTGGCATTTTTTTAAAACTGCGCTGCGTGGTGCTTTATATGGTGGTCTCACAAGCATATTTCTATTTTCAGCCTTTTGTCTCTGGACGAATTATAACTTGGGAAGAGTAGAAGCTAGCCAAGTAACAGCTTTGTTTGGACATCTTTCCATAAGTTCCATCCCCTACGGAAAAATCATTTTTCTTATTATTTTCGTTTCTTTTCTTACCACCCTTACAAACCGCATGACTATTTTAGCGCAACTGAAAAAAATTGATCAATGTGAAAACGGTTTATTTTAATTTTATGACTTACAATACTTTCAACTCATTGACGCAAAACAATTTAGAACGTCCTCTTCCAAAACGGACCCACTATAATAATTGGTCTCCCTGCTTTTTATTTCGCTATTTTCCACCGACAACCCTTACTCTTTCAATCATTGTTTTAATTTTCTGGGGCGGTTTTATTATTTTTTCTGAAAAAACTGAACGACTTTCTCCCCCAACACCTCTCCCCAAAGCGGATGCCATTATCGTGCTTACAGGCGGAGAAAACCGAATAGAGACAGGACTTAATCTCTTACAAAGGGGGTTTGGTTCACGTCTCCTCATCAGTGGCGTAAACACCACAACCAATCTGAAAAGTCTCATGCACAACATGCATATTACCCCACGGCTTATCTCCTGTTGTATTGACATCGGACATCAAGCGATTAACACCAGAGGAAATGCTAAAGAAAGCGCCGATTGGATCAAAAAACACCACTATAAAACCCTTTATATCGTCACCCATGATTACCATGTGTGGCGCTCAATGCGAGAACTTAAATATTTAATGCCTGATATCCATTTCATTGCCTATCCTGTTAAAAAGAACAATGCTGAAAGTGCAATACAACAGATCAATCAAATCCGCATTCTTATATTCCAATATATTAAAACGCTCCAAGTCTATATCAGAACCGCATTCTAATCTTTATCCTTCTGACTTTTTAAAAACCTTGCCATCTTCTGACCTCTTCATACCTTTCTTTCATACCCTTCCACACGAGTTGCCTCTATAAAAACTCGACAGAGCTTACCCTCATACAACGCAGAACATCCCAATGCACGTGTCACTGTATTTGCACGTTCACCCAAAACATCTCTTACATCCCAAACATATCTCACAGCGCGGATCTGTACATGCCATCCCAATATTATAAGCTCTTGTAAATAGAGTCCCCAGACAACTATAAGATCTCCCGACTTATTATAGGAGATCTATTGACACCACCCTCTTTACCCTTCATAAAAAATGCAAACCGCCTCACCCTATATTTTGCCACCTCCCAAGTATTACGATAGCTCTTAAACCTCTTGGGATGATTGGTAAGAGGCATGCATTACGCCTTTCTTAAACACGAACATACCAACCTCGTATGACATGCAAAGAAGTAATTTTAATAGATTTAAAATGAGAAAATTTATAATACTTAGATTTCTCATTCAACAGAGAGAATGTTAAACTATCATTATAAGTCAATATATTAGTAACAATCTCTTATTCTAAAAAGCATCTTCATAAGAGCATTTTAGATCACAGATAGAAATAAGCTCAAAACGCACACCGCGACAAATACCCTACGTTTTTTATCGCAATCTTTTTTGAAATCATTTCGCTCTCTAAGATCACCTTTTGTCTGGTTTCCTCTCCCAAAAAGAACGAAAACTTTTAAACTCTATTGATCTGTAAACAATAATAACTCAGCTTCTTGTCTAACGCGTTCCACCTGCTCACTTCAATATCAGAACACCTCAAAAGACAGATTTCATGAGAATTGTCATTTCCTCTCAACATCTCAAAAGGCGACGATTCTTATTAGCAACGATTTGTAAACAATCCACTTTCTCTGGACAGGTTCCACTCAGCTTCTCCATTTATATGGTTTACTCACATAAAGCTCGATAAGAAAACCCTGCCTGAGAATATTCATCACTGCCGCTAAAGCTCATGCGTCATAATTTTAGCGACCTCACTGCCTAAGGTGCTTTATCACATACAATATATTGATTTATAATGAAAATTTATTACGCTACAACTTGAATGAGAGCTCTCAATATCATCAGATTCTCTCATTTCAAATCTGTTCTCTATTGAATCAATCAAAACCATTTTCTTGCACATCACAAAGGAAGAGAGCCTGCGCAGCGTAAAACTGTACAAGAAAGACATGCCTCTTATGGACTTGTCTCAAGTGCCAAGGGCTGTCGCAATACCCACGAGCTGGCAAGGTGTATGATAGTGCCAGTTTGTTACGACTCAACACTTTTTTACCGCACAATGGATAATTTAACCTTTTCAGTTTCTCTCACTTCCAATTTTGGCAGGTTGCGCACAATTTTCATTGTTTCCAAGCTTACAGTAATAACCCGCTGAAACAATTCCAATGGATAAGCTGGATTACCCACCGTTTCAACAGCATAGCGATTGGCATCATTCACAATCCCACTCGCTTTATCCGTTTTGACAACCTGCCGCTCCATAACCCATTCAAGAGCAGGCCTGCCATTGATCACATACTCATAAGCTTCAAGAGGAATATTCTGCATCGTGATATGCGCATTATAAATCACTGTGCTTTTGTCAATAGCACCACGCTTACCAGCAAATTTCATTGCTTCAACACGATAAAAACTCTTCTCATCAGAAATCACCCAAGTTCTTGGATCACCCTGTTTATAGGTAACGGGATAGGGTTCAACTTCTTCATAATTCATATGCAAATCACCAAGCTTTCGCCCCGCTGTAACAAAAGCCCAAAAATCCTCTACCTTTTTAACTGTTGGAATACGCGGCAATTGTTTAGACAGATTATGCGCATAACGAGCACGATAATCTTCAGAATGCAAAATCCCATAAACATAATAAAACAAATCATCCTTTGTAATCATTTCACCAGGATAAGCTGCCTTAAAATAAGCCAACCCTTCATCCGTAAGAGCATCACGCCGCTGTAAACCAGTTTCTTTGCTTTCCTCTGCAAAATTTGCAAACAAATGAACCTGATTCCCTTTTTTAGCTCCTAAGGGTGCAACATCTTCATAAACATACCGTGGAAAACATTGACCAGTATCCATTGCATGAAGATTAGATAAATTCTTAGTCATCAGAACAGAAAATCCACTGCTTGCTCCAACTCCCGTAACTTGTATTACTCTGTTTTCAACCGCTTGCTTCATAGGGAATATACGCGGCATTTGATATACTCTTTCGTTAAAAGTACGGTTATAATAAAGCCATTGTTGTGTAAAAGGACGATAAAGACTTTGAACTAAGCAATTACTTTCAAATTCAGAAAACTTTCCTCTTACCAATTCCTCTTTAAGACTACTGCTCCAACTGATTTTTTGGGTATCTGTATCAACAAAATCGTTCACAGCATTTGCACGTGCTTTGCGGTCAGAATGCGCATAAACATTATTAAAACGTTCCACTTCATTGTTATAGAAAGTTATCGTGTTACGCATATTCTTCGCTAGATTTTCACGGCTTGAATTATATGCCCAGGCATCGCGAGTAGTTATAATCCCACGAGAAAACGTTTCAAAGAGCTTTTTATCACTGCCTTTCTTATCACCTAAGGCCAGAAATTTTTTAAAATCACTGTTGCGCTGATTCAGCCAATCGCCATATTCATCTGGCGTAATCATCTGCCAGCCGTGTTCACGCTTGATACCGCCAACACTACCCAACCGCTGAAGTTGAGATAATTTCTCCTTTGTCGTGAGATTATCACCAATATTGTAATAGTGAATTTTGCAATGCTCCGTGACATTTGGATTTTTAATAAATAGTGTCACAGCGATTCCTGCCATACTTCCACTTCCGAAAACATTTTGCCCTTCTCGAGCAGCTCCTTTGCTCATCATATTTTTGCGAATATCACCACGCAAATTGAAAACATAAATGCTCGAAAATTCTTCATTCAATTCTTTTCGTAATCCACTCGTAGAATATCCATTGATAAAACCTGAATTTGTCACAAAACCAATAACACCACAGTCTTTTATGCGATCACTTGCCCAACGAATGGCACGAATATAACTGTCATAAAGTCCATTAACATTGCTTGCTTTGGATTGAGCAGCATAAGTTTCACGAATGCGACGATCCAATTTAGGATAGCCAATATTCTGCGCATTGTCGTTTTCACTTTTTTGTCCAGAAGAATAAGGGGGGTTGCCAACAATAACACGAATATCCAGTTCCTTCTGGTGCGCCCGACGTGTACTGTTATCCACCAGCAAATCACTGATCAGGTCTTTTTCTTGCTCATAAAGCTGGAATGTATCGGTCAAACAAATTCCCTCAAACGGAACATAATCGCCCCCCATCAGACCATGATAGGTCGTCTCAATATTAATGGCTGCAATATAATAGGCTAAAAGCACGATTTCATTGGCATGAATTTCACGACAAAATTTGTGTTTCATCTCCTCTAGTTTTATCAAACCCGATTGTAAAAGCCGTGTGATAAAAGTCCCCGTTCCAGTAAAGGGATCCATGATGTGCACACCCGATGAGCCAAGCGTTTGCCCAAATTCTTGCTCTAATACATCATTGACAGAGTGCAAAATAAAATCCACAACCTCGACGGGGGTATAAACAATGCCTAATTTTTCTACAGTGCGTGGAAAAGCATAACGAAAAAACTTATCATAAAGCTCTACAATCAACCTCTGTTTTGCTTTTGGATCCGTAATGCCACTGGCTCGTAATTTTACACTTGCGTAAAATTTTTCCAGATCTTTGGATTCCTTATCAAGATTTGCCTCATCAAGCACATCAAGCATACGCTGCATAGCACGCGAGACAGGATTCTCACGTGTGAACTGATAGCCTTCAAACAACACCTGAAAGACAGGACGCGTGATAATATGCTGTGCCAACATCTCAATCGCATCAGCTTCTGTAACAGCATCATTTAAGTCATCACGCAGTTCTGCCACAAACCTGTCAAAGGCTTGACGCGCCTCAGTATTTGGCTCTGCCAGAATGCCTGTTAAGCGCGTGATATGATTCTTAGCAATTTCAGCAATATTGCTCGCCCAATCCTCCCAATAATCACGTGTCCCACATTTCTTAACGATCTTTGCCAAAATCGCACGAGAAAGTTCATCTACGCAGAAAGAAAGCTCCTCGTTTACCTGCTCTGTAAGAAAGCAATCATGCTCCAGACTTCCAATTCCCGCTCGTGCAGGCTGTGAGCGAACCGGAAGATTGTCTACAACAGCCGTAACAGCCTGTAACTCAGTGCTCTGCGTGACACCAATAATCTCAATCACATTGCTGATATCTTGCCCGAGGGATGCCTTATTAATCGTCGCATCAAAACGATCATCATGCGCACGCAAAGCATTTAAAATTTGCCAGATAACCCGATATTTATCATTGTTGTTCAAAGCCTGTTCCACTGGAGTATCAGGAGGAATACCAATTGGCAAAATGACATATCCCATCTTTTTACCTTCAGAGCGACGCATCACCCGCCCAACCGCTTGCACAACATCAATCTGGCTTTTGCGTGGATTTAAAAACATGATCGCATCAAGAGCCGGAACATCCACCCCCTCAGACAAACACCGAGCATTGGTCAAAATACGACAAACATCCTCACCACTATCAGCTTTCAACCAGTCAAGTAATGCACCACGATCCTTCGCATTAAAAGTGCCATCAACATGCTCAATTTCACACTTCAGAAAATGCTCATTTTCTGTATCCTCTTTCGTATAATCAAGATATTCTCTAACAACCGTAGAAAACTCATCACGCACAAGTTCAGAACTTTTAATAGTTTTACAAAACGCTAAAGCACGATGCATAGGATATAAATCCGCACCAACATCAGCCTTCATATTTTGTTTTGTCAAAGCCTTATAACAGCCAATAATCTTTGTTGCATCATCAAGAATAAGCTCAGTATCGCTATCACTAAGGCGCTTCTGAACAGCGGAACTGACCAATTTTTCGTCCATTGCTAAGACAATAACCTTATAATCTGTTAAAAGATCATTTTGTACTGCCCATGAAAAACCCCGATAAAAAAGTGTTTTACCAAAAAGCTTTTCATCATCCATAGAAGCAAGAACAGCATTAACTTCATTCGCGCGACTTTTTGCGTTATCACCAAAAATACGTGGTGTCGCTGTCATATAAAGGCGTTTCTTGGCACGAATAACATCATTGGAATGCACCTTAACAAAATTGGATTCATCCTCGCCCACCAGCGTTGCCCCTGTTGTACGGTGCGCTTCATCACAAATGATAAGATCAAATGTTGGCAAACCATAGTTTTTCTGAGCATCAGCAATCACCTGAATAGATTGATAGGTTGCAAACACCACGATCATCTTATCTGCAACACTCTTCGCCACCTGTTCTGCAAGTTTAGCAGCATCGGTTGTCGCCGGAAAAGCAAGATCAAACACATCAATTTCAGCAACATCATCACTATTTTTACGACGCTTTCCCACTTGTGTATCGGAACAAACAGCAAAAGATCTCAATCCGATTCCTGCATCCGTTGTCCATTCACGAACCGTCTGTGACATCAGTGCCAAGGAAGGAACAAGAAACAAAACAAACTTGCCTTCACCCGCCAAATCCTCAGCAATTTTAAGACTGGTAAATGTCTTACCAGTACCACAAGCCATAATAAGCTTCCCCCGATCTGCTTGAGCAAGCCCAGCACGCACATCACGCAATGCTTCCAATTGATGTGGACGGATTTTCTTTTTATCCTCCAAAACAACTTTGCCCTGGGCTGCAAAAGTTTCCCAACGGATCGGACTTTGTTGTATATCGGAAAGATTAATCCGTATAACAGGAATATCCTGCCCCCGTATCATTGTTTCAGCGTTATCACTCCAAGTACTTTCAGTACTATCTATAATAACACGCCGCTTGAATGGAGCTTTCCCTGATGCCGAAATAAAACTATCAATATCTGCTTTTTTAATTCGATAGGCTGCATCATAAAATTTACATTGGATTGCCGCAAAACCCCCTCCATCACGAAGCTTTGCCACAAGATCGATACCAGTATCACGACCATCCCAATCATTTTCATGAGCCCAATCTTTAAAGGTTTGAACCTTCTCATAACACCCAGACTGAAGAGGATCATGTGTCAGATAAGCAAGAGCAAAACGCTCAAAATATGTACCTTTATCTCGTTCGGTACGCGCTTCATCACGATAGCTCTGTAAAAGCGATTGCAGCGTCATGCTTCTCCCCAATGAAAAATACCTTCAACTATCGAATCTAAACCAATTCATTAATGCCTCTTGTTCTACCCAAAAAACTTAAAAAAAGCTTAAAATTGCTTGATTTTAAGATATTTCTTCTATGCTTAATTAAACAAGAGAGAATCTTTTGATCTTTTTGAGTATCCCCCAAATCATATGACGCATTTATTGATGTCTATATCCCTATGGAAATAAACGGTAAGGCGTGATGATTTTGAAAATATTTTTTGCCTTTTGTTAAGAATACACAATAAAGTGCGCAATAATTTTAGGATTTAGCTTAAGAATGAGAGGAGGAAATGGATAGGACACCTGCGAACACACAAGACACCAAGGAAGAAACTCCACACACAAAACAGCGCATTTTACGAACGATCATGCATATAAGTTCACTATAATACGCAAAATATTAGTCGTGATATTCAAAATATTGATTTTTGAAATATTTCTTTGTCTTTTGTTCTTTCGTAGACTAATTATTCGCTTCTTATACTTTATAGCGGGTGGTTTTAGAATTCTTTTTATATGTACAATATATTGATTTATAATGATAATATAGCGTCATTCATATTAAATTAGAACTCTGAATAACGTAAGATTTTCTCATTTCAAATCTGTTTGTCTTGAATCAATCAAAACCACCCGCTTGCACATCACAAGCGGGATGAGTGTGTGGAGAAAAACTGTACAAGAAATGACTAAAAATGGCTCTTATGAACCGCCGCCTTAATGCAAGGTCTATCGCAACACCCACGAGCTGGCAAATATAATGATGGTGCCGGCTTATTACTTCATAAGCGTAAAGATGGAGGTGCTCAATAGATTTACCATGAACAGCGTCGCAAAATAGGCTTGGATACCTTGAAAAATGTTTCTTTAAAACAAGAGTGTTAATGTGCAACACAATGGCGCTCTGTATCGAACTTGTAGCAGGAGGAAGAATACCATACCAACTAGACATACCATTGCTCATCACTAGCGCCATTATGTTCTTTAGCAGCATAACTGCAGCTTGGTATTACGATGCTCTTACTTCATCTCACATCTGCTGAATATGAGCTTATTCTTTTTCAATAAATGAAAGCCCCTTTCATTCATACATCATTCAAAATAAGAAGCTATCCGCCTCTCAAACTTTTTGTTGTCCTCACCAAACTCATGAAATCAAACCCGCATCTCACGGTATTAGTTCTTAAGATCACGCCCCCTACCGAGTATCTGACGGCATCCTTACCCTAGAAACTCAAATGGCTTGTTTATCCTTCAGCTCCAAAATCATGAGATAAGGCAGAAAAAAGCGATGCCTTAAACAAAATATTCTAAAGAAAGCTAAGTTACTCGCATAAAGGAACAGAAAATGGCTGTGTCTTAGGTCACATTTTAAAACTTGAGCACGATCATAATTTATTTGCATAAACCTAAACACCTATAATTTGCACCACCTTCTGCAAAACTAAAAGTGAGAAATCCTCATAACCTCTTTTCCGAAAATCTTAAAAAGACTAAACGAAACCTCTTAAACTGCTCAACTATCTCGATACCAGTTCATTTTTTTGGAAGAACGGAGGTTTAAGCTGTTTTTGGCATCAACCTTCTTTTTTGTTCTTTTGTTTGTTAGCAGATATACTATTCACTTCCCCCGCCTCTTTTTAGGTTAAATCTTAAGAATCGTCGCGCAGTATATTTTATTTGTCCTCCTCTTCACATCTCAGAAGACGAGAATTTTTAACAAAATTCAGTCTGCAAGCAATCTCATTCTAACGGGTTCTATTTAATTTCTCCTTAATAGGATTTACTTCCATAAGACTCGACAAGAAAGATTTAAAATATTCATCATGCATTCTCAAAACATTTAATGCCTCAAGAAGGCTTATATGCCTACCATATCTCACATGATGGGGTGCCCTATAAAACGTTCACCTCTAGTGGTACGCTCCACTTAATGAACAAAGCGTTTTCTAAAATAGAGCAGCAAATAATGCTAAACTTTTTCCATTCATGTTTCGCTTCATAAATGCTTCATCCAAGTGGAAAGCATCACGAACAAACATGCCCCAATTGATAAAGCTTAATCGCGTGAAAGAGCGACAACAGGGTCAAGCCGTGAAGCTTGCCGCGCTGGAGAAAAGCCAAAACATATTCCTATGAGGGTTGAAAAAGTAAGAGACATAATGATCGATTCAATAGTATAAACCAAATGAATAGGTGCCTTAAACAGAAGAAACAAGCCACCTATAGAAAGTCCAAGCAAGATTCCCAAACCACCACCAATCACACAAACCAAAATCGCTTCAATGAGAAATTGCTGTAAAATATCACTTTGCCGTGCACCAACTGCCATACGCACGCCGATTTCATTGATCCGCTCAGAAACAGTGACCAACATAATATTCATCACCCCTATACCCCCCACAACCAGGGAAATAGCTGCAATTGAAGAAATTAAAAGTGTTAAAATATTTGTACTCTCCATAACACGTTCACGGAAAAATTCAGAATTTCTAATGAAAAAATCCTCCCCGCCATGCCGCATAATGAGAAAACGTTTTATCATGGTCTCCGCTAAATATGAATCAATATCATCAGCAATCCTAACAATAATTGCACGAACTTCTGTTGTACCAAGAAAACGCGTCTGCACTGTTGTATAGGGTAAATAAAGCTGTAAAGTATTTGATGTATCTCCACTTGCATTATTTTGCGAATCAACAACACCAATAATACGCGCAGGAACATTACCCACATTCACCACCTTTCCAAGGGGGCTTTCATGGCTATGGGGGAAAAGAACAGACAATGCTTCTTTCTCGATCACGAGATCAACCGCCCGATCATGGACACTTTTTTGATCAAAAAACTGTCCTTTGAAAACTTTGAGCCCCTGTGTCTGAAAAAATTGTTCTCCCACCCCCGCAATAATGGCATTGACTTCAACTGCACCAAAACGCACTTTCGAGCTTGCTGAAATCTGTGGTGTCACACCAGAAACATAAGGTAATCCAGACAAGGCTTCTGCATCAGCTTCAACCAAACTGGTTATTTTTTCTGCTTGTGGATCAGAAAAACTTTTACCAGGAAAAATGGTTAATGTATTAGTACCCAAACTTTTAAAATTTTCCAGAATTTTCTCTCGTGTACCATTCCCTAAAGCCACCATAGCAATAATCGCCCCAATACCGATAATCACCCCAAGCATTGTTAGAAAAGTCCGCATGCGATGTGCATTCATTGCCAACAGAGCCATCACAAACGCCTCACGGAATCGCTCAACAAAAGAACGAAAAAAGCCCAGTTTTTGTTGGCCTTTTAGATTTTGTTGTTCCTGAAAAGATTTTCCACCAACTTTTGTTTTTGCAACCCTTGACTGCTTATCAGCAATAATTTCCCCATCACTGATTTCGATAATACGCTCTGCTCTTTCAGCCACCTGCATATCATGGGTTACAATGATAATGGTACGCCCCTCTTGATGAAGTTCATCCAAAATATGCAATACTTCTTGCCCACTCTTTTTGTCCAATGCACCAGTTGGTTCATCTGCAAGAATGACCTCCGCATTATTCATGAGCGCCCGAGCAATAGAAACACGTTGTTGCTGACCACCAGAAAGCTGATTTGGACGATGATTTATCCGATCACCCATGCCCAAACGCGTTAAAAGATCCTGTGCCCGCTGTTTCCTTGCTTCCACGGCACATCCCGCATAAATAGCCGGAATTTCAACATTACCAAGAGCTGTCAATTCATTCAACAAATGGTAACGCTGAAAAATAAAACCAAAATGATTACGTCGCAAAGCCGACAATTCATCCGCAGAAAGGGAAGCTGTTTCTTTACCAGAGATCCAATAACGACCAGAAGTTGGACGATCAAGACAGCCTAAAATATTCATCAAGGTCGATTTACCTGAACCGGAAGCACCTACAATTGCCACCATTTCACCACGTTTAATGGTAAGATTGATGTTTTTCAAAACGGTAACAAACGCTTCGCCCGCAGGAAATTTGCGCACAATATTTTCCAAGACGAAGACAGCATCTGCTTGATTTGTGCTCATGCTTTAACTCTCGTCTTCGCTGTGCATGTGAGAAGACTCTGGCATCACTCCATCAGACGAACTAGTGACGACGACATCACCCTCGTTAAGTCCTGAAACAATCTCTGCCATAACCTTATTATTCAACCCAACGCTCACCTGTTTAGTAACCACCTTATTTTCCCCCACCAAAACAGAAACCCATGCTTTACGCTCTCTTGTCTCATCGCGTAAAGCATCACTTGGAACCAACAAGACATTCTGCGCGCGCCCTAAGATAATATGAACTTGAGCAGTCATATAGGTTCGCAAAAAATTGTCCGCATTATCAACATGTAGAATTCCATTGTAATAGATAGCCGATGATATTAAAGCACTAGAACCACTCACCATACCAGGATTAATACTCACATCAGCACGAATTGCTTCAGGAGCCGGCTCTACTTTTTCTAAAACGCCTTCATAACGACGCTGTGAATTACCTAGAACTGTAAAATAAAGTGGTTGTCCAGCTCGGACTTTAAGAACATCTGCTTCTGAGATTTGCGCCTTGATCGTCATCTTTGATAAATCACCCAAAATAACAATCGTTGGCGCCGACTGAACCGCATTCACATTCTGCCCTTCTTCCACAACTGTTGCCAAAACCGTTCCCGCTGAAGGGGCAGTGATGCGTGTATAACCTAAATTAACCTCTGCACTCTCCACATCAATTTGTGCTTGCACAATCTGCTGACGAAGTTGTTCAATTTGCGCCTCGCGTATTTTCACCTGTGTCGTAGCCTCATCGAGGTTCGCACGTGAAACCGCACGTGTTTCAATCATTTTTTTCTGACGCTCTAAATTTTTCTGTGCAAGAGAAAGATAGGCTTCTTGTTCTATCAAACTCGCATAATAATGCGATAATGCTGCTTTTTTTCTTTTTAAATCATTTTCCTGATCTGTAGGATCAATTTCTGCCAAGAGATCGCCTTCTTTCACAACACTCCCAGGGGAAACATGCATTGACACCACACGCCCTGTTGCTCGCGCACCAACAGCCACCAACCGGTAAGGACGTACAAGACCAGAAGCTAAAACACTTTCCTCAATATCCCCACGTTTCACCACCGCTGTTATATAAGTTGGAGTAGATGTTCCAAAAAAAACAGAACGTAACCATAACAACAAGAGAATGAGAAATATAGCAGTTAAAAAGAAGGAAAGTTTTTTGTGTTTTGTAATGAAATTTTTGAGTAAGTTTTTTTTCATTTCCCTACCTTTGCACGCGAACGAGGTGCATTATCAACGACTTCTGGACGCGATACATCAACAACGCCATCCCAGCCCCCCCCCAATGCTTTCATCAACGTGATATATTGCGTAACCAAAGAAACACGGCTATCTTTAAGCGCCATTTGTGCAGAATAATAAGAGCGATCAGCATTTAACAATTCAAGAAAACTAGTATTTCCATTCTCAAAAAGGTTCCGTGAAAGTTTTAAGGAATGAAGAGAAGCTTTATTCGCAACGATTAGCTTTTCTAAGCGTTGATGTTCCTTCGTTAATCTTACAAGCGCATTTTCTACATCTTCTAAAGCTTCCAACACAGCAGCTCGATAAGTAATAAAAGCTTGATCACGCTGCGCGCGCGCTACCGCAATAGAAGCCTCGACCTGACCTCCATTAAAAAGAGGAAAACGAAGACCAGGTCCAAAAGACCAGCCAATCGTTGAATTTTTCCATAATTGATCAATTGCCGTTGCTGCTGTCGAAATATTACCTGTTAAAGTAAGTGATGGATAACGATCTGCTTCACGTTGACCAATCCGTGCTGTCGCTTGCGCATATTGACGCTCTGCCCGTCGTAAATCCGGACGTGTTAACAAAATATCGGCTGGAATTCCTGCTGGTATCGGCCAGCGTGGTTGTGGAATCTTTGCATGCTTAGCATTTTTTTGTAAAAGATCCTTCAATGCCGTAGGCACACGACCAGTTAAGACAGAAAGGCGATGAACGCTCATTGCTAAATTCGCTTCCATCTGTGATATATCTGCTTCTGTATTTGCCATTTGTGCTTGCGCATTTGAAACATCAAGCTCAGAAACATCACCAGCTGTTAATCTAGCGCGCATCAGTTCATAAGTTTTACGTTGTGATACAGCAATTTGCCGCACAATAAACAACTTTTGTTGCCAACCACGCATTTGCACATAATTTGTTGCCACATCTCCTAGTAATGTCACCATGGTAGCGCGCATATCTTCCACAGCCGCATCAAGGCCATAACGCGCCGCTTCAACCGCACGTTTATGCCCACCAAAAAAATCAAGCTCCCAGCTTGCATCAAAACCACTACTATACTGGTTGAACAATGCATCAGACTGTCCAGAACGACTACGGGTTCCTGAAATTGAATTGGACACATTTGGCAAAAGAGTTCCCACAACCTGTCCTAAACCCGCACGCGCCTCACGTACCCGAGCTTTGGCAACAGCAACATTATTATTTCCAGAAATCGCGTAATCCATTAACGCATCTAGAACAGGATCATTCAAATGCCGCCACCATCCGGCAAGCGCAACGGGCTGCCCAGCAGTCTGTGCAGATTTTTCTCCCCAAACTGCTGGAACACGAAAAGATGTTTTCTGGTAATTAGGACCAACCATACATCCTGACAAAAGCAAACACAACAAGACACTAAAAAATAATCCACGAGAAGCGCCCCATTTGAGATTTCTGATATACATCCAGTCTCCCGCATTCTTTCAGAATCATTATTTAATATTAATACTTTATTTACCTCTTATTTCAAACTTGACGTGAAAAATCAAATACAGTTTGCACAGGAATATGATCTGAAGGACGTTCCCATCCGCGCGCATCACGAAAAATCGAAAGATCTACAACAAAAGGGGCTAAATCTTGAGAAGACCAAACATGGTCAAGCCGCCGCCCATAATCGGTAAATGCCCAATCGCGAGCACGATAACTCCACCATGTGTAAAGCTTGGTAGGAACAGGAATATGCAACCGCATCAGATCAACCCATCCACCTTGACAACACAAATCCTGTAAACGCTCGGTTTCAATGGGAGTATGGCTTACAACCTTCAACAATTGCTGATGAGACCAAACATCCTCTGCCAAAGGAGCAATATTTAAATCTCCCACCAAAAGAGAAGAAAGACCATCGCCTTGATCCGCACGAATGGAGGACATTTCTTCTAAAAAATCAAGCTTATGACGAAACTTTTCATTCACATCAGCATCAGGGATATCTCCCCCAGCAGGAACATAAAAATTATGAATCCGCAAGCTTCTCCCATGGGCTTCCACAATAACTGAGATATAACGGCAATCTTGGTTTTGGCAAAAAAAACGCTTTTCTACCTTTTTAAAAGGCAAACGAGAAACAATAGCCACCCCGTTATAAGATTTTTGTCCACTCAATGCGATATGCTTATAACCCGCTGCTTCAAAAGCCTCCACTGGAAATAAAGCATCTGGACATTTTGTTTCCTGTAGACACAAAACATCTGCGGAAAAGAGTTCCAAATACTGAAAAACCTGTGCAAGACGCAAACGAATAGAATTAATATTCCAAGTCGCAATACGAAAGAACATTTGTTTTAATCCCAATGACGTAACACTCTTTCTTCATTTCTTCGAAGGAAGTGTGAACATCCCATTAGCGAACCGGACGTCTGTCCGCACATTCATAATCTGCACAGTAGTTTCCAAATTTTGTTGGTCAACAATTGTCCACTGTCGCAAAGCAGAGCCTTTAGAATCAAAAACCATCCTTATTTGCCCTGCCCCAATCGTCTGATCACGCAGAACAATCGTCACGGCCCCTGGATCTTCGCGAAATGCGAACAAGCGCCCAGAAGATACATCAATTTTATCATCCAACAGAAATTTCATTGGCGTTTGCGAAAGTTGTGAAAAGTTCCAAGTATTCAAAGCCCGATTGTTAATGCCCACAAATTGACCATCTGCAATAATCTGTAAAGGCATTTTCTTGTAAATAAAACGAATTTTCCCTGGACGCTCTAGATAAAACGTTCCTTGAGACATCTTTCCCTTTGGACTAAATTGAATAAAATCACCTGTCATTGTTTTGATTGCCGCAAAATGGTTCACAACATTCTGCGCCTTTGCCACTTTATTAGAGGCTTGCGAAAAAGCAGGAACAGTTAAACACCAAAAGATAATAATTCCCACCAACCCAAAGACTCTTCTTTGCAGTAAAAAAGACGTTTTCATAAAAAATGCTCCCAAGCAATACTTAATTGACTTTATAATTCATAACTTAAGTGATCAACGACGAATAAATACCCTTCTTTATAAGATAAAGATATTGTTTGAAAAAAATATCAAAAGATTTTTAAAAGTATTCTTCTTCGACAGTCTCCAAAACTTTTCGCTTACCCATATCATTAGCTGGACTAATGGTGCCTTCTTCTTCCATCCTTTCGATCAATGTGGCGGCACGATTATAACCAATGCCTAAACAACATTGAATATAAGAAGTTGAAGCCTTACGATCACGAAGCATAATAGCAACAGCTTGACAATAGGAATCATCTGCTAAAGAAAAAACTAAAGAAACATCCTTTTTTATTTCTTGCGGTATCGTTTCCAAATAACCAGTCTGCGTTTAAGTTTCCGAAATCATCAAATTTTCCTGCTTTTCTGCTGATTTTCTAAACGCATAATATATTCTTTCCCACCCCTAATCTATGAAGCAACATAAATTATAGTCAATACATAATGGATTAAGGACTAAACATATTACTCGCGAACCTGAAAGCTCTTTTAAGTGTCAAAAATGCTTTTTTGACTTCCTTCCCACCCAAAAGAATAAAAATCTTCATCCGAACCACTCTGTAAACAGTTTGGAGTTTAGCAAATTTCACTTAGCTTCCCACCCCATATAATTCATTTATATTAAGACTCGACAGATCAGCCTTGCCCTAAATATTTAGAACGCACTTAAAAAGACACTAAAATATCAAGTCTTACATGCTTTTACACCCCTATACTCGCAATAACATTATTTTATACCAAGATATTGATTTATAATAATTTATCTTTTTAACTTAAATCATAACGCCAAAGACAATAAGATTCTCTCATCACATACTCTCTCATATTGAATCAATTCAAATCATTTGCTTGCACGTTACAAACAAGGTTGGTGTATGGATAAAAGTTATATAAGATAAAGAATCCCCTTATAAGGAGTCTCAAGTACCAAAGAGCTATCGCAAATTGAGAGCTGGTATATGAAAATGCAGACTTTCTACGATACAATAGGATAAACACTTGTTTTACAAGGTATTATAAAAAACAACTATAAAGATTTTTCAAAAGCGCTCTTCTTCAGCAGGCACTAAAATTTCTCGTTTCCCTGCGTGATTTGCTGGACTAATAATACCTTCTTCTTCCATCCTCTCAATCAATGTCGCAGCGCGGTTATAACCAATGCCTAAACGGCGTTGAATATAAGAGGTCGAAGCCTTACGATCACGAAGCACAATAGCAACAGCTTGACTATAGGGATCATCTTCTGAAGGAGAAGACAAAGAAACATCAGCACCATCCTCTTCAACTTCTTGCGTAATTGTTTCTAAATAATCCGGTCGTGCTTGCGCTTTGAGATGCGCAACAACCTGCTCCACTTCATCATCCGCAACAAAAGGCCCATGCACACGCTGAATACGTCCTCCTCCCATCATAAAGAGCATATCTCCTTGTCCCAATAATTGCTCGGCCCCCTGTTCGCCTAAAATTGTTCGGCTATCAATTTTTGAACTCACAGAAAAAGAAATACGTGTAGGAAAATTGGCTTTGATCGTCCCAGTAATAACATCGACAGAAGGACGCTGTGTCGCCATAATTACATGGATACCGGCAGCACGTGCCATTTGTGCTAAACGTTGAACCGCTCCTTCAATATCTTTACCAGCAACCATCATCAAATCAGCCATTTCATCAATAATGACAACAATATAGGGCATAGGACTAAAATCAAGTGTTTCCGTTTCATAAAGAGGCTCACCAGTCTCGCGATCAAATCCAACTTGAATTGTCCGCACCATTGTCTCTCCCTGACTTGCAGCTTCCCTAAGACGTGCATTAAACCCATCAATATTACGAACGCCTAGTTTTGACATTTTACTATAGCGTTCTTCCATTTCACGAACAGCCCACTTTAAAGCAATCACGGCTTTTTTAGGATCTGTCACCACGGGTGTTAATAAATGGGGAATGCCATCATAAACCGAAAGCTCAAGCATTTTCGGGTCCACCATAATGAGACGACATTGTTCAGGTGTCATACGATAAAGCAATGATAAAATCATTGTATTGATAGCAACAGACTTTCCCGATCCTGTTGTACCAGCAACCAAAAGATGGGGCATTTTTGCTAAATCTGCAACAACAGCTTCCCCCCCGATTGTCTTACCCAAAGCAAGTCCTAGCTTTGCTTTGCTGTCAATAAATTCTTGCGCCTGCAACATTTCTCGTAAATAAACCATCTCACGCTTTGCATTGGGCAATTCTATTCCAATAACATTACGTCCTGGAACCACCGCAACACGCGCCGAAATCGCACGCATCGAGCGTGCAATATCATCTGCCAAACCAATGATACGGGAAGACTTAATGCCTGCAGCCGGTTCAAATTCATACAAAGTTACCACCGGTCCAGGACAAGCATCTATAATTTTGCCTTTGACCCCAAAATCTAACAAAACCCCTTCAAGCTCCTGAGAATTTGCTCTTAAAACAGCAGGAGAAAGTTTTGCATCCTTAACAGACGGTGGTGGAACCGAAAGATAATCTACAAGAGGAAGAACAAAACCACCCTTTGAAGAAGCTGTTAAAGACTTTCGATTTTTAACAGGAGAAACATAGGCTTTATTTTGATTTTCCTCACACTTTACTTTTTCACCTAAAAAAGTTGGCTCAATCCGATCAAATGGCTTTCCTTGCCCTTTACTCTGAAAACGCCTTTTGAAACAGAATAAACGAAAAAAACGCGCTTGTAAAAAATAAAAAAGATGCAAAAGAGCGCCACAAGTTGTCGCAAAAAAACCATGATTTTCACGATCCTCCTCTGCGGCATATTCCGTATCTTCTTCCAACTCAAAGACTGGATTAACGATTTCGTCTTTTGGAATGCTTTTTTCTTTTCTTTTCTTTGTTCGACGCCGCCATATCACATTACCAGCAAAAGCAGCGGTGAAAAAACCTAAAAGAATAAAAACAACACTGAAAAACACCGTGTAAGGAGGAGAAAGAAAAAGAGGAAAGACTGAAGAAGCAACACTTAAAACTTTATCTCCTAAAACCCCTCCCAATCCCATTGGCAATGGCCAATAAGTAAAAGAAGCAACAGGTGACATAAGGGCAAAAGCAATTAAAAAACAAATCGTTGATAGCACCCATAAAAAAAAGCGCAAAGTCAAATTGTAGATATTCTTTTGCGCCAACAAGAGAAAAGACCAAAATAACGGTGGCAACAAAACAGAAAGACTTGCCAAGCCAAAAAACTGCATAATAAAATCTGAAAAAATTGCCCCCATCCACCCCATAAGGTTTGTAACCTCATTTGTACTTGCATGGGTTAAAGATGGATCCGCAACATTCCACGTCGCCAAAGCAAACACACAAAAAATAATAAAGCCCAAAAGCCCGAGCCCAATAAATACTCCTATCTGACGTAAAAACATCTCAATAAGACGCGAACCTTGAGAATTTCGCACTTCTAATGAATCATAAGGAGAAGAACTTCGGTGCATCTATCAATTCCAAATACAAAACTTTCATATTTTAAAGAGTTATAACTCCCTCTCTCTCTTAAAAAAGAATGAAGCTTAAACTCTGTGCCGATTTGTAAACAAATCGCCTGTAAACAATCCGACTTCTTATCTAGCGCGTTCTACCTTCTAACCACTTCATATCATTCATATACCCACCACCCTAAGAGACAATCGTTCATAAGGCGCACAAAAAGCTCTCCCTGAATATTTATCAAACGATCAACCAAAAAACACCTCATGTGTAAAGTGTTACATGGGTGCTATAAGCACCTTCCTAAACAAATAATATTTTTTACGCTACACCATGATAACAGCAAAATATGAATACTGTTTTAACCATCACGAATGACCACAATTTTTTATCTATTTTTATCTATCATACTAACGAAATGGTCCCCTTCAGGACAAGCATACTGAAGTAACTCACACAACTTAAAAAATACACGACCATCTTTGTTTATTTTTAGTTTTCTTTTTTATCAACCAAGTGTAAAAAGAATTGGAGAAGATATTTAAAAAAGCTTATCCGATAAATCTGTAAGATGAATCACATAAATGATTAAGCAGAAAAACTCTGAAAAACCAATCTGTCATCAGATTGGCGCTAAAAAGAAACCTCGTTTTTGTAAAGCAGAGAGAAAAGTAAAGGTTAAGATATTTTAAGCAATGTAAAAAGATATTCTTTTTAAAAGAAAGCAAACTATAAACAATGGAAGAAGTATTGTGTGTTCTAATCGCAATAAAAACGTACAACCCAATAAAAAAATTAAATCTCATAAAACTAAACAATGTGATCTGCTCATTGCAGGGGGGGCAGCTGTCGGTTTAACCCTAGCGATAGCACTCAAGCAAACAGCCCCTAATCTGAAAATAAAAATCGTTGATGCTGCTCCACAAGGAGATACCCCTGCTTCTAACATACGAACCATTGCCCTTGCTGCTGCTTCTATTCGTATGTTAAAACAATTACAATGTTGGAAATCTATAAAACCCTATGCGCAACCCATTCATTCAATGATCATCACAGATACAAGCACAAATGATCCTGTCAAACCCACTCTTTTAACCTTTGAAGGCGACATTAATCCCGGCGAGCCCTTTGCTGCTATGGTAGAGCATAGAGAACTCATCAACACTTTAAAAAAACGTGTCAAAGGTCTCAATATCCCTGTTATTACAAACACCCGTGTCATTGATTTTCATCAAGAAGATCAACATACAACCGTCACTTTAAATAATGAAGAGGTTTGGCAAACAAAATTGCTTATTGCAGCTGACGGAGCCCATTCGAAATTACGCCAAAAAGCTGGTCTGAAAAATTTTTCTCATCCCTATAAACAAACAGCAATCATCTGCACAGTTGAACATGAAAAACCCCATAATGGTCAAGCAATTCAACATTTTTTACCTGCCGGTCCTTTTGCTCTTCTCCCTCTCAAAGGCAACCGATCCGCCATTGTGTGGAATGAAGATCATAAAACTGCGCAATATTATCTCAAAGCTGATACACTTATTTTTGAAACAGAACTCGAAAGACGCATTGGCCATCGATTAGGCAAACTCTCTTGGGATGGCGAACGTCAAGCTTTTCCTTTGAGTCTTTCTTTAACACGTCAATGCGTTAAACCACGTTTTGCTCTCGTTGGCGATGCCGCCCATACCATCCACCCCATTGCAGGACAAGGACTCAATTTAGGATTACGCGATAGCGCTGCGCTGGCTGAAGTGATTATTGAAACAGCACGACTAGGTCTTGACATTGGCTCCCTCACGGCTTTAGAGCGCTATCAAAGCTGGAGACGTTTTGAAATTGTCCGTATGGCTTTAAGCAATGATTGGCTTAATAAACTCTTTTCTAATGATAGCCTTCTTTTACGGATGCTCCGCGATACCGGCCTTGGAATCATTAATCAAGCACCAAAAATAAAAAAATACTTCATTCAAGAAGCTGCCGGACTCTCTCCAAATGCCCCACGTCTTCTACGCGGCTTCCCACTTTAAGCAAAAATTCATACTATTTCACTTTTTTTACAACCTTTGCCTTCCTCCTTCAAAGAACAAAAAATTCCTATCTCATCCAATCTGTTTACAAACCGGATTCCTGTCGAGTAATTTTTTCTTGACTTCCTCCTCCCATATTTCACTTAACATTAAACTCGACAAGCAAGCTACATTCTAAGAATATTCACCATACACTGAAAAAACGTTTAATATCTCAGAGAGGTTGTTGCTTTATATCACCACACCTTAAAAGAAGCCATTTCACGGCATAATAAAATAAACAAGACTTTTTAGCACACAACACTTTTATTTATAATAATAAGTTCATTGTTCTCATATTGAGTGAGAAATCTAAAGATCATAAAATACCCTTATTTCAAATCTCTCTCATGTTGAAGCAATCAAAATCATTCGCTTGCACATCACAAGCGAAAGTGTCGTATAAATAAAACAATTAAACAAAGCGACAAAAGCCTCCCTCTCTCAAGAACTAAGGACTTTAGCAATATTGGAGGCGAGTAAAGTGTATAAGGACGCCGGCTTATACTTTTTATTGAAGTAAAAATGGTGGTGTACAATGAATTTTATATGATCATAGGGGCTTTTACGTTATACTATTCATGAGAAGCGCCATAAAATAAGCTTAGTTGCATTGAAAAATTTTCTTTTAAAAAAGCGCGTAAATTGGAAACATAAATGTATTCCGTTTGGGGCATTCTGCTTCTCAGACAAACTCTTTAACTTATTGTGGAATACCACACGACTTTAGAAAAAATATTCCAATATATAACAAAGTATTCCGTACTCTATACCATCACACACAATTGTAAACCTGCATACCCCCTATTTCACACCATAAAAGAAGATAAACCGCAATAGAAATGATCCAATCCTTTTATTTTCAAATACACTCTTTATTCATTATTCATAAACGCTCATAAATGAATTTTAATCACAAACGCTCAGAAATATGTCATAAATTCTATAAAACCCATAACAGCCATAGAAATTTTCCATTTTTCTACATACTCACTCATCTCAACTAAACGAACGATAAATAAAGTAAATGCCTCATATATAATCTCACAGAAAAAAGACCAAACAAAATCTATAACATCAGGCTTGTTCTACAGAACAGTATTTCAAAAATATAAGTATGCTAATTTATTAACATATTAATTGATAAAATTATCATTTTACATATTGAGTTAAAATCCCTATGCAATAAATTATTCTCATTTCGACCATTTTTGTAAATAATCAATAAAACTATTTATTTACATAGACTAAAAAGAGCAACGTTAATGAAACGATAAAAAGAAGTAAAATATCCCCCCTCTCTCACATGCCAAAAGCAATTACAATATTCCAATCTGGCATCATCATTATGCTTGCCAGATTATGACAACAAGACCTTTTGCATTTAAATAAATTGTTCACGCTCCCTATCATTGTATTTGGTAACTCAATACTTTAATATATTCGTTCAGTATGTTTATACAATTAAATTACCCAAAAGAGCATACTTCTTGCATTTACATTCCTTGGTATTCCCTTATCTTGTAAAGATCGCACACGTGTTACGTTACTTCGAGTTCATCAAGTGTATACCCATTCTCCAACCACTCTTTAATCCACTTAGGTCTACGTCCACGCCCATTCCATAATTCCCATTGGTTATTGGGATTTCTATAATGGCGCTCTTTGCTCACAAGATCAGCGATATCAATTCCATGGGCATTAGCAATTTCAAGAATTTTTCGTCGCGCATTTTGCTTTTCCTTTGCTTGCCGTTTTTTTAATTCCACATCGATTTGTGTACGCATCTCTTGTAGCTCATCAAAATTCATATTTTTGAGATCATTCACCTTAATTACTCCCCTTGCAAAAAAGAATCTTTTCTTGCCATATTTTAAACACAATTATAGACAATTTCTGTCTATTTATTATCGAAATTAAAATTACGATACATATATCACTTTGACGGAGATGTGCTTTGGACCACAAAGAGCTGTTTATTGGTATATCAGTTACCACCACTGCATCTTTTTTCAGTTCAATTGCTGAAACTACTAAATGCAGTGCTCAAGCGCCATCACACCTCTCTGAATCTTATGAATCAGTAGTCAAAAGTAAATATAAATCGTCACTCTATAAGTTATGGCAATACGCAACAAAGAACAAGCCCTCTCTGTATAATGATAGTGTAGTTCATTATGACAAGAAAACCTCCCCTCATACACAACGGCTTTTTACTTCGTATAAATTTTTTTTGAAAAGATTTTTGCAACTAGAGGATTATATAAAACAAGCAGCTTCAATACAGTATCAAAGATTATTATTTTTTAAAAGCAGCGCCTTTCTTCGTGATTCGAATAATATTGGTTGGCGTAATGTGCTCTATTTTATTCCACACTTTTATCTTGTTGGTTGGATATTCGCATATATTAGAAATATTCTTAGAAGAAAACAAAGCAATAATCACAAGGAATATTCTAAGCTAAACAATCTCATTCTGCAAATTTATAAAATCAAAAGACAACGAGAAAAAGCACAACACAGAATTAGCATTTGTATTAATAAAATTCTTCGTAATAAGGTGTATTGCTAATGATTGTTCCAGATTTCACATTTTTTGCTGCTGCATACATATCCAATACGCCCCCCATAGCATTTTCAGTTATCGCCAAACAAGAAGCGCGGGACAATGTCTATGTAACAGATGATAAAGATAACTTCTTCTATCAATCATCTCAGCTTAAGGAAACAATCGCAACAGCTGAACAGAGTGAACATAATTTTAACATAATTTTAGGGCAAATTGGTGTTGGAAATGTGAAATTGTTTTCTCTTTTTGATGCATTTGATTTTTGCAGAAATCTTACAGCTGCACAAAGCGCTTTAACTTACTGCTATGAACAAACAACATCAAAGTGCGTCTTTGAAAAAGCGACTTTGCAGTCTGTGCTGAATTTTTACAATACAGAAAACTCAAGCCACACCCGTATGCAAAAAGTTACTTCATATATTGGAGTAAAAGCTGCTGTACGAGGAAATGAAGACTTGCAGGAGCCTGTAAAGCTTAAAAAAGAAGAACCAGAACAGACAACTAAAGTAGATTCTCTTTCTCTCTCTTCAAAAGGAGAAGAAGATGCATTTACACATAAAGAAAGTAGCGCCAGAGATGCTTTTTCAGCTGAAGATTTTTCTTCATCGAGAAGATCACTGAGTGATGACTGATATTTTCACGAAAACCTAGAATTTTGATAGGATATTATAATGAAAGGTAGATAAGAAAATGTTAAAGCTCTAATTAGTAAGATTGAACAAAATCTCTTCTAATTGAGGGCAAAGATAATGAAAATGATAGAACAAAACAGCGTTGATATGGCATTTAGTCAAAAAGCAGCACGTGAGATTACAGTCGTGATGCTTTCAGAAAGAGAATGGTATTTCACATTTATTTCTGATGATCCAATTACCGGAAAGCCAAATAAATATACATTACTTACACAAAGAGGAAAACTAAGAACTTGGGCTGATCCAAAATATCTCTTTAAGTTTCTTCATGAAAGAGGGGTCATTTGTGGGAGTTTTAATCTTAATCAGGATAAAGAACATGAAACAATTAAATATTCTTCACACAACAGCTCGTAATAAAATTGCTGCATTTTCTGCAGCTTTAACTGTATTTTTTATGACCGCTCCTGTATCCACCCAAGCAGCGGGTTTAGAGCCTGCAAAAAAAGCTTTAGGACTGCTTCAAACAGATTTAAAAACGATTATCCCTATCGCTGCTGCCGTAATACTTTTGTGCTTAGCAATTGGTTATGCAGGGCGCTATATCGGAAAAGACACATTTGTACGGTGGGCAATCGGTGTTGTTATCGCTGGTTCAGCAACTGAACTTGCTAGTTTATTATTTAAACCCAACTAATAAATCTTTTGAAACATGAAATGCTTCTTTCATGAAAAAAGAATTTTAGACTTTAATACTTTTATTCCACATCAATTCAATGAAATTATCCCTTATTTCATGGAAAAAATACTTGCGCCAAATACAATTTGATAAGGTTGAACAATATGAAAAAATTAATCAATTTTCAATTGAATGATAATAATAAAATTACCGCAACCTCTGCAGTTTTAACTGTATTTTTTATGAACAATCCCGTATGGGCTCAAGCAGCAAAAGGTTTGAAAAACGCAGATACAGCTTTAAACGCGCTCCAAAAAGACTTGAAAGAAATTATTCCTATTGCTGCAGCCGTGATACTTCTGTGCTTAGCGATTGCTTATGCAGGGCGCTATATCGGAAGAGATACATTCGTACGATGGGCAATTGGTGTCGTTATCGCTGGTTCAGCAACTGAACTTGCTAATTTGTTATTTAAAAACCCCTGATAAATCTTATTAAACACTAAGTGTATCTATTATAAAAAACTTAGATTTCTGTATTTTATTTAGTGAAATAACAAACTATATCAAAAAAAGAGATTATTTATACCAACTGTAATCTAAATTGGAATAAGCAATATGAAACAATTAAAAACTCTTCAAACAATAATTTGGAATAAAGCTACTAAAACCTCTGCAGCTTTAACTGTATTTTTTATGGCCAATCCTGTGTTAGCCCAAGCAGTAGTTTTAGATCCTGCCAACAAAGCTTTAACTGCTCTCCAAACAGACTTGAAAGCGATTATCCCTCTTGCTGCTGCCGTGATACTTTTGTGCTTAGCAATTGCTTATGCAGGACGCTACATCGGAAAAGATACATTCGTACGATGGGCAATCGGTGTTGTTATCGCTGGTTCAGCAACCCAACTTGCAAATATGTTATTCACAGGCGCGTAATGAGAATGAATATTAAAGTCATTCAGTATAAAATATCTTTTTATTCTAAAGAGAAATCTAAATTGAGACAAACAATATGAGACAACCAAATACCCTTCAAACAATAGTTAGAAATAGAAATATTAAAATTTCTGCAACTTTAATTATATTTTTTATGAGCAATTCTGTATATGCTCAAGTAAAATTAGCAAATGCAAAAACTGCTTTGGAGGCTTTACAGAACGACCTCATTGGAAACATTATCCCTATTGCTGCTGCTGTTATACTTTTATGCTTAGCCATTCTCTATGCAGGGCGCTACATCGAAAAGGATACATTTATACGATGGGCAATCGGTGTTATCATTGCTGGATCAGCAACCCAACTTGCTAAAATGCTATTTACAGGTGTTGTGTGAATAAGTATAATACAAAATGTTTTTAAGATAAAATTGTATCTAATAATTATTAATATGGCAAAATTCTATTCCATTTATGATAGAAATACAAAGCATTCATGAAACTTTAATAAGAGTAAAATATGCAAAAACTAATCAACCTTCAATCAAAAAATAACAACAGAATCATTGTAATTTCTGCGACTATAGCTGCGTTTTTTATAACGTATCCCGCATATGCAGAAATAAAGAATGCTAAAGACGCTTTAACAGCTCTACAAACAGACCTTATTAGCAATATTATTCCTGTTGCTGCTGCCGTTATACTTTTATGCTTAGCAATTGGTTACGCAGGACGTTACATTGAAAGAGATACATTTATACGATGGGCAATCGGTGTTATCATCGCTGGATCAGCAACCCAACTTGCGAAGCTGTTATTCACAGGTACAGTTAGTTAAAACTAAAGATAGTAACTATGATACAAAATGTTATCTATAACCTTCAATGAGAGAAATATGCGAAAATTAATTAGCTTCCAATCAAAGAACAATAACAAAATCATCACACTTTCTGCAGCTATAACTATATTTTTTATGATACATCCCGTATGGGCCCAAGCAAAGGGTTTAGCTCCTGCAAAAAAAGCTTTAGAAGAACTCCAAAAAGATCTTAATACTAATATTATTCCTGTCGCTGCTGCTGTTATACTTTTATGCTTAGCAATTGGTTATGCTGGACGCTACATCGGAAAAGATACATTTATACGATGGGCAATCGGCGTTGTCGTCGCTGGCTCAGCAACCCAACTTGCGAGCCTGTTATTCAAGGGGCAAGTGTGAGTCTTTATAATACATAATGTTTTTAAATTAAGAGTTTATATTTGCTAATTGTAACATATAAAGATAGTAATTTGTTTATGTTAAAAAATATAAAATATTCATGAAAATTTAATGAAAGCAAAATATGCGAAAATTAATTAATGTCCAAACACAAAATAACAACAGAATCATAGTAATTTCTACAGCTATAATTGCATTTTTTATAACACAGTCTACATATGCAAATGCAAAATTAGCTCCTGCTGAAAAAGCTCTAGATGCTCTAAAAAAAGATCTTATTGATCACATTATTCCTGTTGCTGCTGCCGTGATACTTTTGTGCTTAGCAATTGGTTACGCAGGCCGCTATATAGGAAAAGATACATTTGTACGGTGGGCAATCGGCGTTGTCATTGCTGGCTCGGCAACCCAACTTGCTAAACTGCTATTTACAGGTCAAGCATAAATTAGTATAATACGTAATGTTTTTAATGTTCGTTGATTATAGATTTGTACCAGTAATAATATCGCTCATACTACGAAAAAAGGAATATTATTTATAGCAACTTTAATTAAAAGGGGATAAAAGATATGAAAAAATTAAATACGCTTCAATCAAAAATATGTAAGATTAGTGCTATTTTTATAACTTTGATTATGTTATTAATAACTCAATCTGCATATGCTCAGACGGA
The DNA here is from genome assembly GCF_042195725.1 of Bartonella sp. AP65SXKL. Lineage (NCBI taxonomy): Bacteria > Pseudomonadati > Pseudomonadota > Alphaproteobacteria > Hyphomicrobiales > Bartonellaceae > Bartonella > Bartonella sp. AP65SXKL. Next base: position 4,627 of record NZ_JBHIOW010000004.1, on the reverse strand, counting down.
AACAAAGAGTTTAGATGTTTTCATAGGGATGCAATATGGATTAAGTATAATTATTCCTATCGTTGCTGCTATCATTCTTTTATTACTTTTGCTTATTTATATATTTCGCATTATCGCAAGAGCTACATTTATGCGATGGGCATTCAGTGTCATTATTGCTGGTGCAGCTTTTTATATTAGCCACATATTATTTCACCTCCAGTGACGAGAACATTCCATGAAATCGCAAGAAAAAAAAGAATTCCCCCTATTCAAGGGAGCAACACGTGTTCCAACGATATGGGGTGTCCCCATGATGCCATTTATCGTTATGGTTATGGGGGTTGCTGTTATTGCTATGACAGTAAGTATCTTTTTGTGGATTATAGCACCTCCATTATGGTTTATTATGGTGCAAATTACTAAAAACGATGATAAGGCGTTTCGTATCTGGTGGTTATGGATCGATACTAAATTTCGCAATCGTAACAAAGGTTTTTGGGGCGCATCAAGTTATAGTCCCTCTGATTATAGTAAAAGGAGATAAACATGACAGCTGTTGAAAGCAGCAAACGCCTTGCATCAGAGACACCTGTAAGCCTGTTTCTGCCTTATTCACATCATATTACAGATACGATTATTTCTACTAAAAATGCGGAATATTTGTCAATTTGGAAAATTGACGGGCGTTCGCATCAAAGCGCTTCAGAAGAAGATATTTTTCAATGGATAAAAGAGCTTAACAATACTCTACGGGGTCTTGCATCAGCCAATTTATCATTTTGGACGCATATTGTGCGCCGCCGTGTTTATGAATATCCTGATTCAACATTTGATCAAATGTTTTGCTATCAACTTGATGAAAAATATCGACAAAGCTTTACTGGTTATAATTTAATGGTCAATGATTTATATCTGACTGTCATTTTTCAACCGATAGCGGATAAAATTATGTCGTTCTTTTCTAAACATGAACGTGAAACGCTTGATCAAAAAAAGATGCGACAAGACACATGTATCAAAGAACTCAATGACATCAATCGTACTTTAGGCCAATCTTTAAACCGTTACGGTGCAGAACTTCTTGGTGCTTATGAAAAAAATGGGCATGCTTATTCTTCTGCACTTGAATTCCTTGGAATGCTTGTCAATGGTGAATATCGCCCTATGCCAATTTGCCATGACCGTTTTGCTGACTATATGTCTGTCAATCGACCTTTTTTCTCAAAATGGGGCGCTCTTGGTGAACTGCGAACAACCAGTGGAATGCGTCGATTTGGAATGCTGGAAATTAAAGAATATGATGCAACAACCAAACCAGGACAATTGAATGTTTTGTTGGAAAGTGACTTCGAGTTCGTATTGACGCAGAGCTTTTCAGTTCTCTCCCGACATGCTGCTAAAGATTATTTACAACGGCATCAGCGTAATCTTATTGATGCACGAGATGTGGCAACGAGCCAAATTGAACAAATTGACGAAGCACTAAACCAGCTTATCAGTGGGCATTTTGTCATGGGAGAACATCACTGCACATTGACGATCTATGGTGATACAATTCAACAAGTTCGCGACCATATGGCCAAAGCAAGTGCAGCATTACTAGACGTTGCGGTACTGCCCAAACCTGTAGACTTAGCAATAGAGGCTGGCTATTGGGCACAACTTCCTGGCAATTGGAAATGGAGACCACGTCCTGCTCCGATTACATCATTGAACTTTTTATCATTTTCATCTTTTCATAACTTTATGTCAGGAAAACCCACTGGCAACCCATGGGGACCAGCCGTCACAATTCTTAAAACAACCAGTAAAACGCCGCTTTATTTCAATTTTCATGCCTCCAAACTTGAAGAGGACTCGACAGATAAACGTTTACTTGGTAATACCGCGCTTATCGGACAATCTGGTTCGGGTAAAACCGTGTTACTCGGCTTTTTGTTAGCACAAGCACAAAAATTTAAGCCGACAACTGTTGTTTTTGATAAAGATCGTGGTATGGAAATTGCCATTCGGGCGATGGGTGGAAAATATTTAACATTCAAGCCAGGCAGAAAAAGTGGTTTCAATCCTTTCCAACTCCCACCCACACAAGAAAATCTTATTTTTCTGAAACAATTTGTTAAAAAATTGGCAGAAGCTGGTGGTGAAGTCACGCACCACGACGAAGAAGAAATTAATAAAGCAGTTATGTCTGTTATGAGTGCTAACATTGACCGATCACTCCGTCGTTTGTCCTTTCTAGTACAATTTTTACCAAATCCACGTTTAAGTGATTATAATGCTCACCCATCTGTTCATGCTCGCTTACTAAAATGGTGTGAAGGTGGTGATTATGGGTGGTTGTTTGATAATCCCCATGATGCTCTTGATCTCTCAACACATCAAATTTACGGCTTTGATATCACGGAATTTTTAGATAATTTTGAAACTCGCACTCCAGTGATGATGTATTTGCTTTACCGCACAGAAGGCATGATTAGCGGACAGCGATTTATGTATATCTTTGACGAGTTTTGGAAGCCTTTGCAAGATCCGTACTTTGAAGATTTAGCGAAAAATAAACAAAAGACTATCCGTAAACAAAATGGTATTTTTGTTTATGCAACACAAGAACCTAGCGATGCCTTGGAAAGTAATATTGCCAAAACACTCATTCAACAGTGTGCAACTTACATTTTTCTAGCCAATCCCAAAGCAAATTATGAAGATTATACAAAAGGCTTTAAACTAACAGATGCCGAATTTGAACTCGTTAAAGGACTTGGTGAATTTAGTCGCCAATTCCTCATTAAGCAGGGTGATCAATCTGCGCTTGCAGAACTGAATCTTGGTAAATTCCATCTGACACGCGATGGAAAAACCATCGAACACGACTTTAGTGACGAGCTCTTAGTGTTATCAGGAACGCCTGATAACGCAGAGTTAGCTGAAAGCATTATCGCAGAAGTTGGTGATGATCCGGCAATATGGTTACCAATTTTCTTACAGCACGCAAAAAATGACAGGAGGGAAACATGAAAAAAAAGGTCATTTCAATAGTAGTTGTAATAACTTTAGGGATTTCAAACCCAGCGATGGCTTGGGTTTGGGGCGCTGGGGCGGCGGATTTATCGGCATCCGTTCCAACGAAGTGGCCCAATTTTTTTGGAAGTTCATCTTCAAATACATCAAAGTCTAAAAAAACTCCACAGCAAAAGAAAGCGCCACCTGATGCCCAACTTCTCGATATGCTAAAAAAACACCTTGAGGAAGTAAAAAAGATACACGAATCTATAACGGGAAGCCAAAAATTCGATACTAAAAAACTTAAAAATGTACAAACAGATCACAGTAGCTTTTTTCTCAAAAATCCAGAGAATCTCTACAATAGAAATAAAACTTCTGCTCTATCTACATCACTTGAAAATATTTTAAAAGAAGAAGAAATTCCTGTCACTATCCATGAATCTAGCAGTTTTATCAACAAGCGTATCCAATATGCAGCCATCACTGATAAAGCCGTAAGTTTAAAAACTTTTCAAGAAGCAAACAATCGTTTTCAGCAAATTGAAGAACTATTAAACGAGATCACGACAACAAAAGATCTAAAAAGTATTGCCGAGTTACAAGCACATATAATTGGAATGCTTGCTATGCTACAAAATGAAACAGCAAAACTACAAATGGTTACACATTTACGCAATGCTGAACATACACTTATCAAACAACAGAAAGATAAACATAACATAAAAATTTTGAATAGTAAAAACACGAACATGCCTACCATAAGATTCATTAGGTAAAGCTTTTTGTAGCAATATTTTGTATATTATTTTTCCTGTATGCTCGTAAAAAGAAAAAGTTAATGCGTAATACTCAATTCTCTCTCATAGATCGAAAAGGTCTACGAAGTTTCATTTTATCCTTAAAAAAATTCAACGAAAAATGCTTAAAAAGCATATAAAAAATTGAAAATTCGTTAAAGAGAAATTCCATGAATTTTACAGTGTTCACGCAACTTTTCAGTAAAATTGATCAGATAACAAAAACATATGTCACGGATGTTTCCTCAAAAGCAATTGTTACAATTACACCCTTTGTTTCAATTGGAATCACAATCGCTTTCATCATCTACGGATGGCTCATCATTCGTGGCGCTATAGATATGCCTCTCTCCGGATTCGTAAACCGTTTCCTACGGATAAGTATTATTACTTCAATAGCTCTTACCACAGGACTTTATCAACCAAAAATCACAAATTTAATAACACAAATCAAAAGCGCTCATAACAAATCCACTCGATGATAAACAATTAATGAATTTACTGGACACAGCAGCAACCAAAGGATTTCAATATGCAGGCCGCCTTTTCGAAGAAACCGTCTTCTTCGAGTCCAATGGACTGCTTTACAGTCTCTTAGGCATCCTCATCTTGCTAGCAACAAGCTTCGTCGTAGCAATCGGTGGTGGCCTCGTTCTACTGACAAAAATCGCTATTACACTTCTTGTAGGATGGGGACCATTCTTCATCATTGCTTTGCTCTGGCAACCAACTCATCGCCTTTTCGAGCAATGGATAATCCAAGTCGTGAATTATATAATCCTCTTTCTACTCTTAGCAACTGTATTTAATCTAATGATGAATATCTTTGCAAACTATTTGAG